>JAFUYA010000099.1 GCA_017477025.1 Bacteroidales bacterium
AGACTGCTGTAAGAGAATGTGTCGTATTTACAACAATGGCACTTCAAAACGGGTTCTTCAGTCAGGAACAGGCAGAAGCTTCCAGAACAACATTAATAGAGATGACAAAAATGTTGGGAGCTATGGTTGTTTCTTTGCAAAAACCGTACAACAGAAAGCAGAATGAAGAAAGCGGTGTTTTAAATCAAGATAATGAAAACATTGCTTCTCAAGATAATACTTCGGATTTTAATATGGATTTTAACTACTAAAATATTTTTGATTAAAATGAGTTGCCTTGTTCTTTTACTTGGGAGAGTGCGGAGTATTGTTTAACGGTCAGAGTTTGGTATTATGCAATTTTCACAAGTAAAAGGACAAAGGGAGTTAATCTCCAAGATTGTTTCTCTTATTGATACAAATCGCTTTCCGCATGCCGTACTTTTTGACGGTAAGGATGCTTACGGCAATTTAGCATTGGCTATTGCTACTGCACAATATATATCATGTACCGACAGACATAACGGAGAAGTTTGCGGAAAATGTCCGTCTTGCAGTAAGTATAATAAACTTATCCACCCTGATTTACACTTTATATTTCCGAATACAACGACAAAAAAAATAGATAAAAACAATGAATCTTCATTGTTTGTCGGTGATTTTCGTAAGTTTGTCTTGGATAATCAAGCATATTGCTCTCTGAATAAATGGTATGATTTCATAGGAAGCGAAAATAAACAGGGAGTTATTAATGTCCGCGATGCAAATAATATAATCAATACTCTTACGATGAAGACCTATGAGTCGATCTTCAAGATTATGATTATTTGGAATGCAGATAAGATGAATCAGGAAGCATCCGACAAGATTCTTAAAATACTTGAAGAACCGTATCCTAATACCGTATTCATTCTTACTACTGAACATAAAGATAAAATTATATCTACAATTTTATCTCGCGTACAGAGTATAACCGTTGGGCCTCTTGACGATGAAACCATGTACAATGCAATTCGACAATATGATGAAACTCTTACGGAGGAACAAATCGGGATACGTATTGCTTTATGTGAGGGAGATTTCAACAAGATTGCGGAAATAGACAGTGAGGAACAAGCAGAAAAGACAAAAAACTTCATAGAGATTAACAGACTTGCGATGTCATACAATAAAAACGCAAGAGATATTGCTGCTTTTGTAGATGTTTTCAGTAAGAATACCCGCGAAAATCTTAAAAATTTTTTGGACTACTTTTTAAGAACCGTTGAAAAATGTTGGCTTTACAACAACGGTGTCAAAACTCAAGTCCATCCGTTGTCGCAAACTGATGAGAAATTTAAAAATAATTATCCGAAATTCATAACTCAGAACAACATTGAGGGTATTTACAAAGTTATTGAACAGGCACGGAAGAATATCGACCACAATGCAAACGCCAAAATCAATCTTTTTGATATGATTCTCAAACTCGGCTATCTGTTGGAGAAAAGATAACCGTTCCATATCTTGTTTTATTACAAAAAAGTTTATTTATAACGGTGCTTTTTCGACACTCCGATTACCGATGTGTGCCGTTGTGTTTCAATAAAACAATAACAATGCAGAAAATGGTATTTTCCTCAAAACTATATTTCAAATTACATTTACAGACAATAAAACTACGACAGAATTACAAAACAATGAGTCCGTGTTTCATTTGTTTTCAACCTTAATATCAGTATTTAACGAAGCCTTATATTTATTTGAATAGTCGTTTATCCTGCTTATTTTTTCTCTTTCCGTCAATGTTTCGTCGGCAAATAACTTTGCCAAAGCATAAGGCTCAACCGCTTTATTCAAATAAGAATTCATTTCACAAAATACTTTCTGTCTGCTGACAGGCTCTTGCTCTAAATCGCTTTTATCATGCGACTTTGCTTTAATATAATGATATGCATGAGCCAATAAATACGGCAAAAGTCCGAAACCGAAGAATCGATACTTTTTTATTTGCTTAATGTGAGTAACTTCATGAGTAAGAATCTCCAACCAAAGAGTTATATCATTCATTGTTAAATCTCCTTGTTTGAAAAAACTTTTTGAAAAACTGATATGTGCAGCCTCCGTTTTTCTTCCGAAAGTTATGGCTGCATAAGGTTTAGGTAACGGAATCAAATTATTGTGTATTACGATTTTCTGTATATTATGCGTTTTTATCTTTACAATCAAATGCAACAGATGAGCAACTGACGGACGCAATTCCCAACGATTGATTGTAAAAAATAAAAAACGCCGTTTTAAAGGTACAAGAATACAATTCAGATCAGCCATCTAATTTTTCAAACACTTTTTATTTCCGCTTGAAATCTTGGAAGTCAGAGTCAATCCGAAGAAATTATACCAATCTTTCGTTGTTCGGTTGCCTCTCATCTCTCCTTCCGAATGATAAGTCCTGCTTTGTCCTTCCAACTCGTGAGTACGGTCGGCAACCTCCGCAGCATTTTCATTTACATTGTAAATCATATTCTGCCTTCCTGCATATTGCGTACTTATATCGTCAATATAGTCGGTGAAAGTCTTACGAAATCCCCATTCCAATCCTAAACAAAGATATTTATTCAAGGAAAATTTCACTCCTAATCCGAAAGGAATACTGATTTGCCACAAATGATAATTGCCTTTATCGTTATAGAAAGTCTGTCCTTCGGTATGCATATCATGAAGTTTCAAAACTATATTTTCATTTGCGGACTTGTCGAAAAACTCCGTTTTCGGATTAAAATGAAACAAGGCAATACCTGCAAACATATAAGGAGTAATTCTGTGATGCAACGAACCGGTTCGGTAATCCAAAAAGTTAAATTCAAAAGTTCCGCTGAATTCCTGTATATTGGAATAAAAATTAAGATTTCTCGTATTATCAAAGTGCTTATCATCGCCACTGAGACGGGAAAACAAGATACCACCTCTGAAAGACCAACGCGGATTAAAGTTATATCTGGCTACAAGTCCTCCTAAAAAGTGAATGTTATAAAAATTAAAAGAACTTTCAAACTGATTCCATTCCTTGGAATCATCTTTGCCGTCTTTAAACATACCGTTTATATCTCCTACATAATTACTGCCGCCTAACATAATACCCAATTCCCAAAAACGTTTTTGAGCCTGCGTATTCAATACGACAATCATTGATAACAACGCAATAAAAACCATTTTTTTCATACTACTATTACGCAAATCACTATTATTTTATTGTATATCTTTCCTTTATATTCATGTTGTTCAAAGTGCTGAAGCAGAAAATTTGTCAAAATCCAATACGTCCAAATCCTTTATATTACCGCTGTCTATGACAAATCTAACCAACGTACCGACTTGATGAAATCCTTGTCTGCCGCATGCACCCGGGTTAATCAACAGAAAGTTAAATTCCTTATCATATAACACTTTGAGAATATGACTATGCCCGCAAACAAAGATTTGAGGTTTCTCCTCTTTGAAAATCGGAATAAGATTTTTCTCATAACGTTTCGGATAGCCGCCTATATGAGTCATCAGGATTTTTACTCCTTCGATTTCTACTTTCACAAGACTTTTGACATCATCGGCCATATATCGGTCATCGCAATTACCATAAACCGCAACCGTTTTTTTGAAATTCTTTAACTCTTTCAGTACTTCCGTACTTCCTATGTCACCTGCATGCAGAATTATATCCACATCCTTAAAGAAAGTGTAAACTTGTTGCGGCAATACGCCGTGAGAATCGCTCATCACCCCTACTCTTGTCATCTTTCTTTTTGTTTCTTTCAGCTGATTTACTCTTTTCGCCCTTAACCTGCAAAATTACAAAAAAGTTTTAGAAAAGAACGCGATGATTACGTAAATTACATTTCAGACTTTCTCCGAATTCATTTTTCAGAATAGTAAAAACGAATCCGTAATCACAAAAAACGATTTTGTAATCAGTGAGAATAATTTCGTAATGTTTAACAATATTTAAGTACAGAGTGATTAAAAATTATTTCAGACGGTTTAAAATAGTATTTCAGACGGTCTGAAAGTATATTTTAGACCGTTCAAAATAATTTTTAAACCGTCTGAAATATATATAACTTCACTGATTACAAAAATAAAACCACATTTTACAGCAATAATGTCTGATTTTTCTAAAAAATTATTAACTTTGCAACCGTTTTTTAATAAAAATAGAATAAACATGTCATTAGTTAAATCTATATCGGGCTTCCGCGGTACCATAGGAGGTAAATCCGGCGATAATTTGACACCTGTTGATTTGGTGGGATTTGTAGCTGCTTTTGCAACGGTAATAAAAGAAAAAGCAGGTAAGGACAAAATTAGTATTCTTGTCGGCAGAGATGCAAGAATATCAGGACAGATGGTAAATAATTTGGTATGCGGAACTCTTATGTCAATGGGCGTTGATGTTATTGATACGGGACTTTCCACAACTCCCACAACCGAAATAGCCGTTGTAGATAACAATGCGGACGGAGGTATAATTTTGACGGCATCTCATAATCCCGTTCAATGGAATGCTCTGAAATTTTTGGCTTCCAACGGAGAATTTATCTCAAAAGAAGACGGTGAAAAAGTATTGGCTCTTGCTGAACAAGGCGATTTTACATTTGCTGAAGCGACTAAACTCGGTACTTACACAACCTGCGACAATGCCGTTGATAAACATATAGAGAAAGTCCTGGCTTTGGATTTGGTTGATGTGGAAGCTGTAAGAGAGGCCGGTTTTCGTATTGCTTATGACAGCGTCAATTCAACCGGTGGTTTTGTTTTAAGAAAACTGCTGACGGCATTGGGTGTTAAAGAGATTTTTGCATTAAATGACGAACCGACAGGCTTATTTGCTCACAATCCCGAGCCGTTGCCTGAAAATATTACCGACATTTGTGCTTTGGTTGAAAAAGAACATTGTCATTGTGGCTTTATTGTAGATCCTGATGTGGATAGATTGGCAATCGTTTCCAACACGGGAAAACCTTTTGTTGAAGAATACACTTTGGTTGCCGTTGCAGACTATATTTTAAGCAATACTCCGGGTGCGACAGTAAGTAATCTGTCATCTTCAAGGTCATTACGCGACATTACTGAAAAGAAATACGGACAAAAATACGAAGCTGCAGCCGTAGGTGAGGTTAATGTGGTTAAGAAAATGAAAGAAATCGGAGCCGTTATCGGAGGCGAAGGCAACGGAGGCGTAATTTATCCTGCCTGCCACTCAGGTCGCGATGCTTTGGTCGGGATTGCATTGTTTTTAACCTTACTTGCAAAGAAAAAAGTTTCGTGTCAGGAATTGCGTGATTCTTATCCTGAATACGTTATTGCTAAAAAACGAATGGAATTGACTCCTGACATCAATGTTGATTTGATTCTTTCTTCCATGGCGGAGAAATATAAGAATTATGACGTAAATACAACGGACGGAGTTAAGATTAACTTTGAAAATGAATGGGTTCATCTGCGTAAAAGCAATACCGAGCCTATCATACGCATATATGCCGAAAGTAATTCCATGACAACTGCCGAACATTTGGCAAACGTTATCATTGAAGATATTACTGCTATAATCAGACAGAATCTTTAATTCAGAAAAGTGAGAGTTTAATATATTAAATTGACTGATAATGACATATACTGATAAAGACAGGAAATTTAAAAGATACACCGTTACAACGGCATTACCTTACGCTAACGGACCTATACATATCGGACACATGGCAGGAGTGTATGTTCCTGCGGATATATATGTCAGGTATTTGAGATTACAGGGCGAAGACGTATTCTTTATAGGCGGCAGCGATGAACACGGAGTTCCCGTTACCATACGTGCCAAAAAGGAAGGTTGTACGCCACAAGACGTTGTGGACAGGTATCACGGTATCATAAAAAAGTCGTTTGAGAACTTCGGAATGAGTTATGACGTATATTCGAGGACTACAAGTGAAACTCATCGCAAGACTGCGAGCGATTTTTTTACAAAACTCTACAACGAAGGCAAATTTATAGAGCAAACTACCAAACAATACTATGACGAAAAGGAAAAAACATTCCTTGCTGACAGATATATAACGGGTACGTGTCCTGTTTGTGGCAACGAAAACGCATACGGCGATCAATGTGAGAAATGCGGTTCTTCCCTTAACGCAACTGATTTAATCAATCCTAAAAGTGCATTGAGCGGAAACGCACCCGTATTGAAAGAAACCAAACACTGGTTTTTGCCTTTGAATGAATATGAAGATTTCTTGAAACATTGGATACTTGACAACCATAAAGAATGGAAAACTAACGTTTACGGTCAATGTAAATCGTGGCTTGACAACGGCCTTCAGCCGAGAGCCGTAACACGTGATTTGGATTGGGGAATTAAAGTCCCTGTTGAAAATGCGGAAGGTAAGGTTTTGTATGTTTGGTTTGATGCTCCGATCGGATATATTTCCAACACGATAGAACGTTTGGGCGATAATTGGGAGAAATGGTGGAAAGATAAGGAAACGAAACTTGTACATTTTATCGGAAAAGACAATATTGTTTTTCATTGTATAGTATTTCCTGCCATGTTGAAAGCACACGGCGATTTTATTTTACCGGAGAATGTACCTGCTAATGAGTTTTTGAACTTGGAAGGCGATAAGATTTCTACATCCCGTAATTGGGCTGTTTGGTTAAATGAATATCTTGAAGAATTCCCTGATAAACAGGACGTATTGCGTTATGTTTTGTGTGCCAATGCCCCTGAAACGAAAGACAATGACTTTACATGGAATGATTTTCAAACACGTAACAACAGTGAATTGGTTGCTATATTAGGTAACTTCGTAAATCGCACCATTGTTCTGACTCATAAATACTTCAACGGTAAAGTTCCTCAACGTTATGAGTTGAATGCAACGGACAATACCGCAATTGAAGAAATCAAATCCTATCCCGAGAAAATCGGTAAGTTGATTGAAACGTACAAATTCCGTGATGCGTTGTTCGAGTTGATGAATTTGGCACGTTTAGGCAATAAATATCTTACTGAAAACGAACCTTGGAAAACCGTTAAAACGGATGAGAAACGTACTTCCACCGTTTTGAATATCAGTTTGCAAATATGTGCTAACCTTGCCGTACTTTGCGAACCGTTTTTGCCGTTTTCAGCAAAAAAATTGCAGAAAATGTTGTGTTTTGCTCCAACTTCATGGACGCAAGGCGGGAATATAGATTTGTTAAACGTTGATGCTGCAATAAATCCTGCTGAATTGTTGTTTGAAAGAATTGAAGATGAAGCAATACAAAAGCAAATTGAGAAACTGAACGAAAGTAAGAAACAAAATGCTCTTAACAACGCAAAAGCAAATCCTCAAAAGGCAAATATAAACTTTGAAGATTTTGAGAAAATGGATATACGCATAGGTCGTATTCTTGAAGCGGAGAAGGTTGCCAAAACGAAAAAACTTCTGAAATTAAAGGTAGATACGGGAATTGATGAACGCACCATAGTAAGCGGTATAGCAGAGTGGTACAAACCTGAAGATATTGTAGGCAAACGAGTAGCCGTCCTGGTAAATTTGGCACCTAAACAATTGAAAGGTATAGAAAGTCAGGGTATGATACTGATGGCCGAAAATGCTTTGGGTGAATTATCTTTCATCAGTCCTGAAAAAGAATTTAATGCAGGAAGTGAAGTAAGATAAATTGTATTTGTATTTGCAGATATTAAACAGAGTACATTAATTTGATACAACAATTGAAGAATGTAAGCAGAAACGAATGAAAATATTCGTCTCTGCTTTTTCATTTTCAACTATTGATAAATTATTGTAAATAAAGTAATTAAAAAACACTATGATTTTCACGAAAATCATTAAAAAAATGTCGGAAATCAGGGACTTTTTGCACAAAATCAGTGATATTTTTTTTGCGGATAATTAGTTTTTCATCAAATTATCGAAAAAACTCTTCACTAAAACTATTACTTGCATTTACAAATAGTAACCATCATATTTTTTCCTGACATCCTGTGTAATATACAATTGTTGTTAATAACAATTTGACAACAATAATAAAAAGGGAATTACGTTATTAAAAAGACATTCGGAAGTATTGGAAATAAATCATAAAATATTTATACTATGGAAAAAATAAAAGAAGGTGATATTTTTGAATTTGAAACCGTGTATCATCAAAAGGACGTTGAAACCTTTGCACAAATAAGCGGAGATAATAATCCTATCCACATCAATCAGGAATATGCAAAAAAAACTCCGTTCGGAGAGTGTATCGTTCACGGATTTTTTGCGGGAGCTGTCTTTTCTCGAGTTTTCGGAACTAAATGGCCCGGTGAAGGAACTATATATATGAATCAGGAAATGTCATTCCGTGCTCCTGTTTTCGTTGAAAAAAAATATACTGCCAAATTCAAAGTTTTGGAAGTCAATCAGGAAAAACACAGAGGCGTAATTGAATGCATCCTTGAGGCTGAAGACGGCAAACAAGCCATAATAGGAAAAGCCATGTTGATGCATAAAGAAAGATTTTAGTACAACTGAGTTCGCACCGTTGTACTAAAAATACAGTATTAAAGAGAAGGTGAAGATTTTTACCTGACTTACGGTAGTCTTTACCTTTTCTTGCTGATTTTTCCACAAGAGTTACTAATTTAGAATATATAAAATGCTGAAAATACTTCATACCTCTGATTGGCATTTAGGAAATCAACCGAGCGGTTACGACAGATCCGTAAGTGAAGCGTATTTTCTTGAACAACTTAAAGAGATTGTCGAAAGGGAGCAACCTGATTGTATGATTGTAAGCGGAGATATATACAATTTATCTTCTCCATCGGCAGCCGTACAGAAAATGTACACAAATGCCATGCTTGAAATACACAACACTTGCCCGAATATGACAATTATAGTTATTGCAGGAAATCACGATTCTCCTTCCAAGTTGGAAATTGACAGCAATCTTTGGTCTTGTTTCAATGTTTTCGTAACGGGAAGTATAGAAAAGAGGAATGATACGGTAGATTTCAAACGTCATATTATTGAAATAAAGAATAAAAACCGTGAAACCGTAGGATATGTTGCTGCAATCCCCTATTTTTACATTAGAAACTATCCCAATCTGTTTGAAAATCTGGAAGAATACATCAAAAGCACGGTAGATTTGAGACTTCCGATTGTTTTAACCTGTCATTTGGCTGTAAGCGGTAGTGAAATCCGAAGTAATAACCCTCATGTTGCGGATATGGAGTTTTTTCCTTTGGAAATGTTGGGAGAAATCTACGACTACATCGCATTAGGTCACATTCATTTACCGCAAACCTTGAAAAATTCCAATGCAAAGGCAAGATATTCAGGCAGCCCTCTAAGCATTTCCTTTAATGAAAACTATCCGCACAGTGTAACCGTTGCAGAGATAAGCGGCAAAAACTCATTGAATACAAGAACGATTGATATAAAAGATAATATGCCGTTGATTACCGTCCCGAAAGAGAGCGGGAGTATTGAAGAAGTATTTCAATATGCCGAAACACACAAGGATAGTTTGAAGAATTGCTTTATCAGATTCAATGTTAAAGTAAAGGATTTTCTGCCTTCAAACAGCAAAGAAAAGGCAATTGAACTGTGCGAATCAATAGGTGCATATTTTTGTACATTCAATATAGAACGCAAATCAAACGATGTTCAAAAAAATGATAAAACCGTAACCGTTGAAGAGTTTAAACAGATGAGCGTTATGGATGTTGCCAGAAGTTATATGAGGAACCAAAATATTAATGCCGATGATGACCTCATCCGTATGTTGTCCTATGCTATAAATTTCAACCAAGACGATAATTAACATGATACTGAAAAAACTGATTATTCACAATATCGCATCAATAGAACATGCGGAAATAGATTTTTGCGGAAAAGTATTGAAAGATGAACCGTTATTTTTGATAACCGGAGATACCGGCAGCGGGAAAACTACTATTTTGGATGCAATTTGTTTGTGTTTATACAAACAGACTCCGAGAATTAACGGTAAAAGCAAGGAAACACTGCAGGATTTTACGACATATAAGGACAAAGAAGGGAAATCTGCCTCAATAACCGTAACCGATCCGCGTCTGTTATTGAGAAGGAATACGGCTTTAGGATATACATCGTTGGAATTTGAAGATAATAATCATGAAACTTATATAGCAAAGTGGGAAGTTGCGAAATCTTACGGGAAAACAGACGGAAATCTGCAAAAAGCCGTTTGGACACTGACAAATTTAAGCAAAAACACTTCATTAGTAAAAGATACTGAAATTGAAAACGAAATTTTACGCTGTGTAGGTATGAATTTTGCCCAATTTTGCAGAACATGCATGTTTTCACAGGGAGAGTTTATGCGATTTATCAAGAGTAATGAAAATGAAAAAAGCGAAATATTGGAAAAACTGACGCAAACGGAGGTTTATTCTCAAATAGGAAAGAATATTTATCAGATTTTCAAACAAAAGGAATCGGAATTAGAGAAAAAAAATATAGAATTGTCTTCCGTGAAATTACTTTCAAGTGAAGAAAAGGAATACATTGTTGCAAATATTGATAAGAACACATCGCTGAACAATATAAAAGCGAAAGAATCTGAAGTATTAAACAACAAAATCAACTATTTGACAAGACTGAACTCATTAGAAAACAATAAATTGCTTGTATGGAATCAACTGAAATCCGAAGAAGAATACCTGAACAGCGAGGACTATATACTGGACAATCAGATAGTC
>JAFUYA010000100.1 GCA_017477025.1 Bacteroidales bacterium
ATTCAGTTCTTTATTTTCTGTTTCCAAAACATTATGATTATTTCCCTGCCAATGTAATTGACCTTCGTGTATGTAGATAATATTTTCCCCTATCTCCATCACAGAATTCATATCATGGGTATTGACAATTGTCGTCATATTGAACTCCTTAGTCAAATCCATTATGAGTTTATCAATCAGAATGGACGTTTGAGGGTCCAAACCTGAGTTAGGCTCATCACAAAACAAATACTTAGGCTGTGCGGAAATGGCTCTGGCTATGGCAACTCTCTTACGCATTCCGCCACTTAATTGAGAAGGAAACATTTTATTGATACCTTTCAAATTAACTCTCTCAAGACAATAATCAACTCGTTGCTTACGCTCTTTTCTCCTCATTTTAGAAAACATTCTCAATGGAAACATAACATTTTCCTCTATCGTCATTGAGTCAAATAACGCTCCCTCCTGAAAAATAAAACCGATATCTTTTCTGACATCAATTTTTTGTTCTCTTGACATTTTAGCCAATATTCTGTCATCATAAGAAATATAGCCTTTTTCAGGATTATATAAACCGGCTATACTCCTTAACAGAACGGTTTTACCACTACCCGATTTCCCTATAATAAGATTGCATTTACCCGGCAGAAATTCAGTTGTAATGTCTTTCAACACCTGTCTGCCTCCGAAATATTTTGAAACATTCTCAACTTTTATCATCTTACAATCTTATTTTAATGCAGTGATTTCTTACAATATATGACGCAGTGCTAATTAAACAACTCCGTTATCAGAATATTAAAAATCATTATTATTATTGAACTCTGAACTACTGCCTTTGTTGATTGCTGTCCTACTTCAACGCTGCCGCCTTTTATGGTATATCCGCGGTAACATGAAAGAGTTGAAATAATCAAAGCATTGATTATTATCTTCACCATCGCATACCACAAATCTCCCATACCGAATTCCAATCGCAAACCCTCAACATAGTCAAACAAAGTCAGATTTCCCAAAAGTAACCCGCCTATGTATCCTCCTATAAGTGCAACAAATATACTCTGAATTGCCAACAGAGGAAAGAAAACAACACAAGCAATTATTTTAGGCATGATAAGATAAGATGCAGTATTGACACCCATTACCTCCAACGCATCAATCTGCTCGGTAATTCGCTGAGTACCTATCTCACTTGCTATTTTCGAAGCACATTTACCGGCAAGAATCAACGAAATAATGGTAGGAGAAAACTCAAGCATCATAGCCTTACGGGAAACAAAGCCGTAAATCCATTTAGGATACATAGGATTTTCCAAATTCAAAAGAATCTGCATAACAACTGCAGCTCCGACAAACACACTAATAACGGCAACTATCACAATTGAATCAACTCCCAACTCTTTCATTTCAAAAATGACACGTCTTGAGAAAACCCTCCAATTCTGTGGCCTTTTGAAAGCATCTTTCATTAACAAAAGATACTCACCGAATGCAGTTATAAATGTCTTTATCGTTTTCAATTCTTCTTTCTAACCAATAACTCTATTACAAACACTATTGACAATGCCGGTTTCCGACTACACAATTTCTATTTTAAGTTCTTTGTCCTTAGTCTGCGATAATCTTATATTAATCTGTCGTTTATCCGTTCCTTCATTTGCTAAAATCAACTCACTCAAAGGATCTTCTATCGCCTTTTGTATGGAACGCTTGATAGGTCTTGCACCGAATTCTCTTTTGTTATCCATATCCAGGATATATTGTTTTGCACCTTTGGTGATATTAAGTTTATATCCCACCTCTTCTATTCTCGAACGCAAGGAATCTAATTCCAAATCAACGATGTTAAGCAAATCATCATTATTCAAAGCATTGAAAAAGACAATGTCATCTATACGGTTAAGAAATTCAGGAGCGAAGGTTTTTTGTATATCTTTATCTATGACACTTTGTTCCAACACTTGAGTATTATTTTTCATTACCGAAGTGGTAAAGCCGACCCCTGTTCCGAAATCCTGCAACGTACGACTTCCTACATTGGACGTCATGATGATTATGGTATTTTTGAAATCAACGGTACGTCCCATGGAATCGGTAAGTCTGCCTTCGTCAAGAATCTGCAACAAAATATTGAAAACGTCTTTGTGTGCTTTTTCTATTTCATCAAACAACACTATGGAATAAGGATGCAAACGTACTTGTTCTGTCAATTGACCGCTTTCTTCATAACCTACATAACCGGGTGCAGAACCGATAAGACGTGATACATTAAATTTCTCCATGTATTCACTCATATCTATTCTGATTATGTTATCCTTAGAACCGAAAAGGTAATCCGCCAAAGTTTTTGCCAAATAGGTCTTACCGACTCCTGTAGGCCCTACAAAGATAAACGAACCTATAGGACGGTTCGGGTCTTTCAGTCCGGTCCTTGCTCTGCGTACAGCCTTGCATACGGTAACTACCGCATTATCTTGCCCTATTACCTTACTCTTTATTGCATCATCCATCTCCAAAAGACGTTTTGTTTCATCCTTATCCGTCTTTTGTACGGTGATTCCTGTCATTGAGGACACAACTCTCGCAATATCATCTTCGGTTATAATGACCGGATTGTCTTCCAAGGATTTTTCCCATTCTTTTTTAGCAAGAAAAAACGAATCCTGCAATGCTGCAATCTTATTTTTAACGGCATTAGCCTGTTCATACAACTGCTGTTTCACATATCCTGATTTCTCTTTCTGTGCAACGGCAATGCTTCTTTCTATTTCTATGATATTTTCCGGAAGTGATATATATTTTACATGACTTCTTGCACCTGCTTCGTCCATTGCATCAATAGCTTTGTCAGGTAAATATCTGTCATTCATATATCTGTCGGTAAGTTTCACACATGCCTCAACAGCCTGATCGGAATATTTAACTTTATGATAACGTTCGTAATAACCTTTTATATTGTTTAGAATCTCTTTTGTTTGTTCAACGGTTGTCGGTTCTATCAATACTTTTTGGAAACGTCTTTCCAACGCAGAATCGCTTTCAAAATACTTACGATACTCGTTGTTGGTAGTAGCTCCTATACATTGGATTTCACCCCTCGCAAGTGCGGGTTTGAAAATATTAGATGCATCCAAACCGCCCTCAGCATTACCGGCACCTATCATAGTATGGATTTCATCAATGAAAAGTATCAGATTCGGATTCTTTTGCAATTCTGTAATCAATCCTTTCAATCTTTCTTCAAACTGACCTCTGTATTTAGTTCCTGCAACAACGGAAGCAAGATCCAGAGTAAAGATTCTTTTATTTTGAAGAGTATAAGGCACTTTCTTTTGTGCAATATGCAATGCCAATCCTTCGGCAATTGCACTTTTTCCAACGCCTGCTTCGCCGACAAGTATAGGATTATTTTTCTTTCTTCTGGAAAGAATCTGAGCAACTCTTTCTATAATATCTTCTCTTCCTACAACAGAGTCCAATTCTCCCTTCTCTGCAGCAGCAGACAAATCCTTACCGAAATTATCCAAGTAACGGGTTGAAGATTCTTCTTCATCTTCCTGAGATTCGGTTTTTCTATTCAAAGGAATAGCCCCTATGGCAGCCATTCCCATGCCGAGAGTCTCTTTAATCAACTCTGGATCAGCCTCTCCGCTGACAATATGAATCTCCATGCTTGTATTTATACCCTGCGAAGAAGATTTATCGTCAAAATCTCTGACATTGGCTAACGTTATGTTGTTTTCTATCAACATATCTCTTATAACGTTACCTTGTTCCAAACGAAGAATGCCTGCAAGTATATGTTTAGTACCGACTTTCGGCGAATGTTTGGATAAAGATTCCAAAAACGCCAACTGAAGTACCCTTGCAGCGTTGGTACTTAAAGGAGTAACACCGCTGTTAGGAACGGTAGCGTTGCTTAATTTCTCATTTTTTATGGAAGTTTCAATCTTATCTTTGAATGAAGACAAATCATCTACAAATCTGCTTATAATTTGATTTGCCTGACATGATTTAATCCTTAACATTCCCAAAATCAAATGCCCCGTATCAACAACGGGACTTTTCAACCGTGTAGCCTCATTAGTAGCGTTCGTAATTACCTCTTTGGCATTATCAGTGAAATTGTTATTCATAAATTTCGTTATCCTGACTTTTTAAATTAAAATTCAATAATCGTGCAAAGATACTAAATTACTTAAATATAGCGTATCAATGTTTGAGTTTATTTTTCAACAATCAAATGTTTCTTTTATTCGCACATGACAAACAAATCATCACGTTGGTTCAAATAAAGCACGGGTACGCCGTCCAATCGCCGAAGTACCTTTCTTTCGGGAAGTCCTGTAAAGAACTCTATGTAACTTTTATTTTTGGTTGTCTGAAATATGCACAGATCGCAGTTTTTTTCGACAGCATAATCCAAAGCCTGCACGTCCAGTTTGTCTTTCTTCTCCATAGAACGGGCATTAAGGGTTTCTATACCGAATTTGCGAAACATCTTTCTCAAAAATCCTATATTGAGATTCAACTGTTTTTGAAGATATTCATCTCTGTAACGACGATAATAGATATGCGTAACACTGTCGGCAAAACGTCCGAAATATGAAGCCCATAATATTTTCTCCTTACATTCTTTCATGGCATTCATTGACAGAACAACATTGTTGAAGTTACAATCCGAATTATACCTTTTGAAAACAAAGTAAGCAATTCTGGAAGTACGGAAATCTTTCAGTATATTGTTGTAATGAATCGGAAGTTTTTTATTATCAACAATCTCTTTTCCCGATTCTTTTTGTGCTGAACCGTAAATACCGTTACTGCATCTTGCAACAATCATAACGGCATTGAGTAAATCACCTGAATTATTGATAACATCCCTTGTTTTTCCGCTCAAAGCG
>JAFUYA010000101.1 GCA_017477025.1 Bacteroidales bacterium
AAAATTCTGAATTGTTAGTTGATTTGTTCAGTAATACAAGCGAAAAATCTATTTCCAAAATTAAAGAAATATTAAGGAACACTAAAATACTTATAGACTATCTGAAAGGCAACAAAGAAAATCTTTCTGCATTACAACAGTTAGGATTCTCAAAAGAGCAATTGGAACAACTGAAAAATAGTCCGAAAGATATACAGGCTATTATTGAAAGTTTTGACAAATTGAATGAAACGACAAAACAATCAAATCCGTTTTCATATATAGTAGATAAACGCAGAGAAATAGAAACACTGCAAAAATCACTAACAGACGGAACAGAAAGAACAAATAAACAAATCACAGATATAGAAGACAGAATAAAGAAGTTAAAAGGCGAGGTTTTATCCGCAGGTATAAGTATTTTTTCTACACTTGAAAATGCACTTAATACATTGTCTTCTGCATTTGATAAATTGGATAATGAAAATTTAAAAACAATGTTTGAACAGGTGCAAAACTCTTTAAATATTGCAAAATCTTTCAATGAAACATTAGACGCAATAAATAAAGGTAGTTTTGACGGTATAGTTACAGGTTTTTCTTCTTTTGGTTCTGCAATAATAACAACATACGCCAGCATATCAAAATACAACAAAGAACTAAAAGAAAATTTGGAAAAGTGGGAAAACGCACTTAAAAACATATATAAAGAATATCAAAAAATTGTCTTGGAGCAAAGACTTGCATTCAAAGAGGCTGAAAATATTTTTGGTACAGATACCAATGCAAAAATCAATAATAATATACAAGTATTATTAGAGGCTCAAAACAGACTTAATGATGTAATGAAGTATGTAAAAGATTCGTGGGTGAAAGTTTATGAAAGTTACGGTGGTTCAGGTATAGGAATAGTAGATTCTGTCGCTCGTTTTTTTGGAGTGGGAGATATGAATAATTATATGGATATTATGCAAAAGTACCCTGATTTAATTGATGAATATGGTAATTTGAATATAGAACTTGCAAAACTAATCTATGATAATGAAGAATTTAAATCAAAAAAACAAAAAGAGCAATTAAAAGAAGTTATTGATGCCTATGAAGATTATGAAAAAGCGTTAGAACAATTAAATTCATATTTAACTGATATGTTCGGAGAACTTGGCAATACTATTACAGATGTTTTTGTAGATGCTTTTGCCAATGGAACAGATGCAGCATTGTCTTTTGCAGAAGAAATGAGTAATATTTTAGAATCATTAGCAAAGCAAATGATGAAAACGGCAATTTTGCAACCTATACTTGATAACTATTCAAAGATGATTTCGGAAGAATACAAAACGCAAACATCAAGCGAGGAACGTTTCAATCATATTGCAAAAATAATGCAAAACCTTATGACTGATTTATTAGATGCACAATCTGATATAAATGATTATCTTTCTGAATGGCAAAAGATAGCGGAAGATAACGGCTTTTCAATCTTTAATGGTGAAACAAATTCAAATAATACGGTTGGAAATGCCGTAAAGACAATAACGAGTGAAGAAGCGGGAATTATAGCAGGGCAGGCAAATGCAATAAGAATACAGCAAACGAGAATAAGAGAAATTGCTGATAATTCTTTGTCGCAACTTGTCGCTATACGGCAAAATTCTGAATATTTAAGGTATTTGCCGACACTACAAAGAATTGAAATGTTATTGTCAAGTGGAAATAAAGTTTCTGCATTGTCTATAAGAGCGGCCGGATATTTAACGAAATTATAAAAAACACATAAAAATATGGCACTGAATACATCAAAAATTTTGGATTTAACTTGCGATGAAATAACATCAAATAAGTTATACGATTATTCACAGAGTAGAAAAGACGCTGAACTTGTCGCCGACAATAACGGCGATTTCCCTTTGCTTGCAAAGGGAAATCGCGGCAATGCCATTGAATTTAATGGCAACAATTATGCAAAGATAGATTCATTGAATTTATTGAATTTAAGCGGTAATTTTACATTGTTCTTTGATTATTATTGCAAAAAGGCAGTTGTTGGCACAGCAACTGAAATGATTGTAATTCTTAATCATTCGGGTATATCCGAAACAGGCGAAAGTTTATCTGTACAGGAAAATATTGATGTTTTGCCTGAAACGTGGCAATCTATAATGTTCATCAAAAACGGTACAGAATATAAACTATACCTTAACGGCAACTTGCAAAAGACAATAACAGACACGAAAGCCTTACTTGGTATTTCCTTTAATCAAAATTTCTTATCTGAATATGCCTTTGCAAAGATTGATAACGTAGAAATCTTTAATACTGCATTTACGGACGAAGAAATAGAAAATCATAATGCAAGTAACATAAGCAATAAGATTGATTACTTCATTGATGATATTGATATAAGGAGCGTTTATGGTGTTCATATTGAAAGGTCAAGGGGCGTTGTAAATAAACCGAAATTCAAAGAATTTGCAAGTATTGAATGGGGAAACTACCACGGCGAAGATGTTGATTTGAATAATAAGTATTACGAAGCCCGGAACATAGAACTTGATTGTTGGTTGAGAGCAGAAAATCAAAAGGATTTCCTTGATAAAATCCTCCCGTTTATTCGGTTGTTTGAAAAGAACGGCACGCAAACATTAAGAATAAATAATATTATGCAGAATAAACCGCTTTTGTATAAGGTTTATTGCAAAGATGAAATTGATGTTGAAAAGGCGTGGCGACCTGGTTTAATGTACGGTACTTTTACATTGAAATTAGTAGAACCGCAACCGGTAAAGCGTATATTGTCGCATATTATGACAAATTCAAGTAATGCAACAAGTCAGATTTCATTCTATACAGAAAAATATGTTGATGTAGATTGGGGCGATGGTAATATTGATTATGATTGTTGGGGACAAGTTAATTTAACGCACAAGTATGAAAAGCAAGGACAATACTACATTATTATAACGGGTTGTATAGAAGAAATTACAAATTTTTCAAGTGATGATATTGTGATATGGAACAGGTTATAGTACATAAAAATAACGGCTCAACGTATCTATTAAATTCAAGGGAATACGCAAGAGCCGTTATTTCTAATAGTCATAAGGTGCAATTTGAAAATTACGACTATATAGAAACAAAAGTAAGAAGTACGCAAAAAATTGACTTCTCTATAAGGGATTATATCATATATGCAAATAATACTTATAGATTAAATCAATTGCCCGAAATAATAAGGTATGCAGACGGAACATTTGAATATACGTTCATCTTTGAGTCTGTAAAATATGATTTAATAAACGTTATCTTTTTACTGAATGGCAACAGTGCAAAAGGCGATGAATATACAGGAACATTGTATAACTTTGCTGAATTGATAAGTTATAATTTGAATCGTGTTTATCCTAACGAGTGGCAAGTATCTTTTGGGTCATATAGAACAAGTGCCGAAAATTCAGATATAGAAACATTGCTTTTAACAGGCAATAATTGTTTGGCTGCATTAAAAACAATCTGCGAAACCTACAAATTTGAGTTTGTAATATCCGAAAATAACGGCATTAAAACAATTACATTAAGACCAGAGAATACGGGTAAAATTTATTCTCACTTGTTCAAATATGGTAAAGGTAACGGATTATATCAAATACAGAGGTAAGCAATACACGATAATAACATTATAACAAGGTTATATGTATATGGTGCTGATATTTCTTCGGAATTAGATTATAGGAATGATAGAATTTGTTTGCCTTTAAAGAGTAAAGAACAATCCTTTTTAGAAAATACAAACGCTATTTCTTTGTATGGAATACGTGAGGGCTGGAAGACTTACGACGAGATAAAGCCTAAGATAACGGGGACAATTATAGCCTTGCAAAATTATTATTCTTTTATTGATGACACGTTGCCCGACCTTAATGAATTGTGGCAAGTAGTACCGGACGGCGATTTTTCAAATAAATCTTTTAGAGAATATTTGAATTATATGGGTTTCCTTGATGAAGATATTGCTACATTCTCAACGGAACAATTACAAACATATTTAAAACAATATCAAAAGCAGGTACAAGGTAAAAAGAAATTTGGAACAAATCCGCAAATAACAATAACGAGCGGAAATTTAATGGGTTTTTCTTTTAATGTAATTTCTTTTGATAGTGATAAAAAACTTGTAACATTACAAACTACAACGGAAACATTAAACGGCGAACAATATGTATATCCTAATCCGTCAGAGGTTACTTTTCAGTTACAAAACGGCGATACTTATACTCTTTCGGAAGTTATAATACCATTAAGGTATATTCAGCAGTCGGAAGAAGAATTGCTTGTAACAGCGAATAAAGATTTTGCCACACTTTGCAGACCGACAGCAACATATAAAATAAAACTTTCACCTGGCTTTATTCGTAGGTACTTTAATTCTGATACAGACGCATTTGCCGTTGGCGATTATTTGAGAATAGAAGACAAAGACATAGGAATATCAAACACAGCGATAAAAATTGAATCTTATACAAGAGATTTGCAGAACCCTGATAATTACGAATTGATAATTTCAGATGTTAAAGAAAACGTTTCAATTATCAATCCGAAAGATAGATTTCGGAATGATAATGACGTTTATTATAAATTTGATTTTGGTACAGTAACTTCTTTTGATAACGAAGCAGAATTTAATTGTTCTTGTTCTTTTTATAAAAACTATTTGGGTGATTGTAATTCTTTGCAAATTTCAGCAGGTAAATTCACTTGGCAAAAGGACGGAAAAACATTTGATTGGGATATTGCAGAATTTTTATACAACGGGGTAGGTAAAACAAAATATAAAGACGAAGACTATATACCTATTGTTTTGAATTTTAACAACAATAATAGATTTTCAAACACTCATACAGGCTGGGTGCAACAGATTATTCAAAATGTAGGCAAAACCTTAATGATGAATCCGTCTATAACAGGAAATGCATCGTTTGAATTGAAAGAGGGTTGCTCATTGTCGCAAATGAAAGATAGTCTTTCTCTTGGATTACATTATAAAAATAATGGCGGAAAATTAGATTACTTTGTCATAGGTTATTTAACTTCCACTTATATTGACGAAAACAATATAAAGAAAAGAGCAATACATTTATTGCAAGGTGTGAATTTTTATACAGCGTATGATATTACGGGCGGAAAATTCAGAAATAAGGACGGCGACGTGTTAGACCTTGATACAGGTAAAGGCAATTTTAAAGATACAACGATTACAGGCGGAAAATTCAGAGATTTAAACGGTGATGTTGTCGTAGTAAATTTAGATGACAGAAAAGCAAATTTTTCTGATTTTTCTACCGATTCGGCAACTTTAAGACGAACAAAAATTATTCAAATAGATTCAGACGGTAGGGAAAAAGTTTTGTATGACTTTGAAAGAGGCAAGTTTATAAACCTTGTAACAGAAAAGGACGTTTTCGTTATAGAGGGCAACACAGCGAAGTTTGAAGATGTAACATTTAAAGACAATAGAGGAAACGATATAAACTTATTGGAGGAAACGACTACACAGCGAAAAGAGGTAAATTCAAAATTGGCAACTGAAACCTTTACAAATTTTAAAAACGGCGATTTTAAAACCGTTGAAGATTTATTAAAAGATGATAATTCTGTATTTGTTGAAGTTGCAAAGCGTTTAATCCAAACAGAAACAGACACAGCAAAATCTTTAAAAGATGTAAAGGCGTTGCAGGAAACAGTCCTTTCTCAAACTACTGCCTTAACGAACTTAAAAACTCTTTGCGGTGCTATACGCAATAATATATATGCTTTAAGTTGCGGTGCTACAATAGACGATCCAAGTGGTGTGTGTCCGAATCCGCGGGATATGCCAAGTTTAGACAATGTAGCAATTCAAAATAATGTTGAAATGTTAGCAGTTTCAGACGTTACAAATCCATACATTAGAGAACAAGCCTTTACTACTAATTAAAAAAGTTAATAGTTTGTGAATAGATTTATGTTATTATAATATAATATTATCTATTTTTGCAGTTGAATTTTAAAATTATTCATTGTTATGACGAATACAAGAAGCGGAGAGCAAGTGTCCGCACAAATAGGAAGAATGGGAGAAATTACAAATCTTGCACAACAAAATTTCTCTTTGAATGACGGACAAGTCTTTAATATAAAGAATGACGGTGTTTCCTTAACACTTGAAGTCAGACTTGCAGGAATGAAAGAAGATGAATTTATTTCAACAACATTTCAGCCTGGTTGGAATCCTGAAATCGTCAAAGAGGTTAAAAAGACAAGTGATTATACAAATTTAAAATGGGGTTACTAATATGAGTTTAATTATTGGAATAGGGAATACGGAGCCTGAAAATCCGATGAATCAGTATTATGGTATTCAATGGAACATACCGCAAAGAGGAGATACTAATATTTCCGTTACACGCATAGGTAATTGGGATTTACACAAATCATTGCCTTTGCAAAATCAAATGAAACGTTGTTTGTTGTCAGATGACGGCAAGGTTTTAAATTATCTGCACGCAACAGACAGTAATAAACTTTCAACTGGAGCACTTGCAAACTTAACAGGTGCTTCTGGAATGGTTGAAGTTGAAATGCCTGATACTTATTATAAATTTGAGGAAGATTCCGCCTATGGAAGATGTTTATTAAGTCCTTATCCATTGCCGGGGTTCAGTCTTTGGAAGAAAAAATATATATCGGCGTATGAGGCAAGCGTAAGCAGAACAACGCTGACGTTGGCAAGTGTCGTTAATAATACAGCAGAATACAGAGGCGGAAACAATACGGCAGGTTGGGACGAAACATACAGAAGTCTTTTGGGCAGACCTGTAACTAATCTTTCAACGGTTGAGTTTATGAACTATGCACGCAAAAGAGGTGCAGGGTGGTATTCAAACTTGTACGAAGCACACTTACAAATGTTTTGGTTGTTTGCCGTTGAGTTCTGCACGTTTAACTCGCAAGCAGTATTAGGCGGTGCTTCCAGATCATACGTCCAACAAGAAAACGGTAGCAAGTACGCAAAACCAAATGCACAAGGACTAATGGACGGTGGATTAGGTGATGGTGTTTCCACATTGACGTCTGCACAATGGGAGAGTTTTAACTCTTATAATCCTTTTGTACCTTGCGGAATGACAAATGTACTCGGCAATAGAACGGGAACAGTACAATATACTATAACTAACGCAAGCGGTGATACTATAGAAACGGTAGAAGTGCCGTCATACAGAGGCATAGAAAATCCTTTTGGTCATATATGGAAATGGACAGAGGGAGCAAAAGTCGTTACTGTCAGCGGTGCAGGTAAGTTGTACGTTGCAGAAGATTTAACAAGTCAATCATTAGCAGATAACAATACTAATGTTTCAGGTTATCGTTTCGTAGGTGATTTGCCAGCAACTAACGGTTATGTTAAAAATATTCTGGGCGGTGAATACGGCGACATACTACCGAAAGAAATCGGAGGCAGTGCATCATCATTCTTTTATGATTACTTCTATCAATCTACAAGCCCTTGCCGTGTCTGTGCTGTCGGTGGTGCTTCGTACTACGGGACGCACTGCGGGCTCGGTTACGTGTCTACGGATCACGTTCCGTCCTATCGTTACGTGACTTGCGGTTCTCGGCTTTGCTTTCAGGCAACGGCATAACGAAAGCAACGGCAACCGTCAGCCAAAAATTCGGTTTAACGAATTTTTGGATTTTGGCAAAACGGCATAAAAGAGAAATAAAGAGCGATAAGAAAGGATTTATTTCAGAAAAGAATAAAATAAAATGCGTGATTAAAAATTGTGGAAAGAAATGATATTGACATATTGAATAAGATAAAAAAGGCGGGCGACTTGCTCCGTGTCTGTGCTGTCGGTGGTAATTCGAACAACGGGACGAACTGCGGGCTCGGTTACGTGAATACGAATAACGTTCCGTCCAATCGTAACGTGAATTACGGTTCTCGGCTTTACATTCAAGGTATAAGAATAAAAAGACATTACAATATAAAACAAGTCGCAGCCCTACCTCTTGGTAAAAAACAGCATTTAAGTAACGGAGTTAGTAATTTATTGGCATATATAGGCAAGATATTGTTTGTATATCCGATAAGTGAAAGCCCTAATTCCTTGAAAGCATAACATAATGAAGCGATTGGGCAATATATTTGATAAGATGATAAGCGTTGAAAACCTTGTATTAGCGGAACAGAAAGCACGCAAAGGCAAAGGATTTCAAAGAGGGATTAAATTCTTTGACAAAAACGCAGGCAAACTTATTGCTCAACTTCATTATGATTTGGAGAACAATCTTATTCAACCGCCGAAATATCATACAAAAAAAATCTTTGAACCGAAAGAACGATTGATTTTTGTAATGGAATACTACCCACACAGAATTATCCAGCACGCAATCCTTAACATATTAGAGCCTATGTTTTTGAAACATTTTATTTCACAGACATACGCAAGCATAAAAGGAAAGGGTATCAACGGGGTAAGAATTACAATGCAAAAATACCTTAAAGACGTAAAGAATACAAAATATTGTTTATCATTTGACATAAAAAAGTGTTATCCGTCTATAAACCACGATGTATTAAAGGCATTAGTCAGAAAAAAGGTTAAAGACAAAAGAGTTTTGAATCTAATAGATATGTACATTGATTCGGCAGACGGGTTGCCTATCGGAAATTATCTATCGCAATTTTTGGCAAATTATTACTTTTCTTTCTTTGACCACTACATTAAAGAAGTATTGAGGGAAAAGTATTATATAAGATATATGGACGACGGCAGAATATTGTCAGCCTCAAAAAAACGGTTGCACTATGTACTCAATGAATGTAATGCGTATTTGGAACGTGAATTAAAGGTAAAGATGAAAGGCAATTATCAAATATTCCCTATTGATAAAAGAGGAATTGACTTTGTTGGATTTCGTTTTTACCACGGTTATACACTGATAAGAAAGCGTATAAAGAAAAATCTATGCAAAAAGGTTGCAAAAATCAATCATTACAAAAGAATCATAACAGACAAGGAGCGAAAAATGATGATTGCTTCTTGGATAGGTTGGTGTAAGTACAGCAATTCAAAAAATTTACAAAAAACATTAAATATTTACGAATTATGCAAGTAGTAACATTTGACAACAAGCCTGCGGTTATTCAGTATAATGCAGATGGAACGTATTATTACAATACGGAGATTAAAGAAGTAGAGGTTTCAACGGAAAACGGAGAAACGGACGGCAAAACAAAGACAGAAAAGAAGTGGCAAGCCGAACAATACACAATTCAAAACCCGATAACAAAAGCAAACGTTAAAAGGACGGTGATTTTGGAGCATTGGGATAAAGACGAGCAGGAAAAACTTATCAATGAATATAATTCTGCAACTCTTGGCGTGCTTTCTGTAAAAGAGGAAAAAGATACTGCAAAAAGTAAGTATAAAACATTCCTTGAAGAAAGAAAATCTTTGATTGAAAAGATTGAGGCAGATTTGAACGAAACAGATTTGTTATAAACAACACAAAAAAATTACTTTGCATTATGAATGATGAAGATGTAAAAGATATTTCCGAACTTGGTTTTTCAGAAGATAACGGAATGTATAATTGTGATAAAATAAATCTATGCAATTTAATAAACATTCCTATAAAAATTTTGGATTTCCAAATCCAACAAGTAGAAAATAGAGAACCTTATATATTCTTGTTTAACTACCTTAATGATTCAGCGAAAACTGATTATAAAAGTTTCACTACATCATTGAGGATTAAAAAGAAACTTGATAAAGCACGTTCAATAAATTTCTTCCCGTTCAAATGCAAAGTAATATGTGAAAAAGGAAGATTTTACGACATTGTTTCATTAAAACAAAAGTAAGCAGAAAAATGAAAACAAGTAAAAGAGGGATAGACCTTATAAAGAGTTTTGAGGGGTTGCGTTTAACGGCGTATAAACCTGTAAAGACGGAGAAAAATTTTACAATAGGTTACGGTCATTGTTCGCCTTGCATACGTGAGGGTATGATGATAACGCAAGAACTTGCAGAACAATATTTAAAAGAAGATTTGCAAAAGTTTGAAGACGGCGTAAATAGTCTGTTGTCCGATTTTCTTAAAAAAGGCTTTAAACTTAATCAAAATCAATTTGATGCGTTAGTTTCTTTCTCCTATAATGTAGGTTTGAAAAACTTTGCAAACTCTACCTTATTACGCAAGGTTAAGTTAGTAGCGAATAATCCGTCAATCCGTGATGAATTTATGCGATGGGTATATAGCGGAAAAACTAAACTTGCAGGATTGGAGCGTAGAAGAAAAGCCGAAGCAGACCTTTATTTTTCATAAATTACAACGCTATGAAGATAACAATTCAAAAAGACAAGATTTTACATTTCGTTGTAAATTTCTTTTTTGCGTTACTTGGTACTTATGGCGTTAGTTTCGGATTAGGTGCAAGTTTAGGCAAAGAGTACGGCGATAGTAAAGCATTCGGCAATAAATGGGATTGGTACGATATAGTAGCGGATTGTTTGGGTTTGATTGTCGGATTTGGTGTAAATAGGTGTTTAACTTTAATATTCAGTTAAAAATGATTACAAATATTTTACAGCACAGCATTACACAAATGATAATAATTTTCATTCTGTATTTTCTTGTATTGGTATTGATAGGACTTGACCTTTGGGCAGGTGTCAGAAAAGCAAAGGCAAGAAATGAATTTACATCATCAACCGGGTATAAAAGGACGGTATCAAAGATTGCACAATATTTCAACGCCCTTTTTGCTTTAACGGTTATTGATATAGTTCAAATGTTAAGTTGCGGTTTAATCAATCATTATGGCGGTTATAGTCTTTTGCTATTACCTTTTATTACTATTTTAGGGGCGATATTTATCGGTGCAATAGAAGTTAAAAGTATTTTGGAAAAGAACGATGAAAAAGAACAGGCGAAAATGCAAGAAGCCTTTACGTTGTTATGTACTATTGCAAAGAATCACGATTTGCAAGATATAATAAAAGGTGCAAATGAATATTTAAGCAGTAAAAAAGTAGATACGGAAGAATAGGATATGTACCCGAAACCTTGATTTTGGGTACATATTAAATTATCGTGTTAAAAAATTTGGGATTTTTTAACAATAAAGAATTATCGTGTTAAAAAAATCTAAAAAAATTAACAATAAGAGTTAAAACTTAAAAACAAAAGCAAAATGGAGCATTTAAAAGATTTCACAAAAGCATTAAGTATTATACTTGTAATACTTCTTGTTGCAACACTCACTCTTGAATATTGTAGTAACAAAAAACTTAAACAGGAAAATGAACGTTTAAGCAATAATCAAATGGCACTATCAAAAGAACTGTACGAGTATAGGGATAGAGAAAACTATTTGATAGCAGAAGTTCAAACGTTGCAGTTTTCCAAAGACGAGTTTATGCAAATTGCCAGCGATGAAGCCGAAGAAGTAAAAACATTACAGAAGAAAGTAAAATATCTGCAATCTTATTCAGAGCAAAGACTTGTTTCTGAATATAAAATTGACACAGTCCGATTATATGACAGCGTTTTTATTAAGGACAGCGTTATTGATACGGTACAATGTTTTGATTATTCCGATAATTATTTTCAAATGTATGGGTGCATTGAGGAAAACAAATATACGGGAGAAATAAAGTGTTTTGACACTCTTATTCAGACGGTAGAGCGAATCCCTAAAAAGTTCTTGTTTATCAAATACGGAACGAAAGGCTTTAAACAGTCAATCAAAAGCAAAAACCCTCATTCTAAAATAACGTATGCGAAGCATATAGAAATAAAAAAGTAAATGATATTTTGCAATTTTCGGAAAAGTTGTACCTTTGCAAAATAAAGAGCAAGATTTTTGAAAATCTGTTAAGATTTGGCAAAAATAAGGCAAAAATAAATGATTAGACTTTTATAATAGGTTGAATTATAATAATTTAGTGTGAATTTTAATAGTCTTGATGGGACAACGACAACAAAAAAGGTTATTTCATCTGTGGCTTAATTGTTAGACAATCAAGCCACTTCTTGTTTTATACCTGCCCTGCAACCCTTTTGTTACGTGCAGTAAGTTTATAAGAATCCGAATACACGTACGGTTTTTCTTTCCGTTCAGCACCGTTCTTGCTGCTTTGTTCGTATTATTTTGTTACTTTTTTTTAACGCAAATCAATTACTTAACATACTTACCCCGTCATTTTAATACAATACATTACAAATCTAAAAAAAAGCCTTTTTTTTGCATTACATTTGAAATATCGGAACATAATCCGCAAAAATTTTATAATTTTGCACCGATAATTTTACTTAAATCTTACTTCAAAAGTATTTTTTCTTATTAGAATACATCATTCTTTCGCACAATGAATTTAAAAGACAGGATAAATATTGATATATTCAAACTTATAGGCAATGTTGCCGACTCTATGAATTTGGAAACCTATGTTGTCGGAGGTTATGTCAGAGATTTGATTATGCAAAGACCTTCAACGGATATAGATATTGTTACGGTCGGTTCGGGAATAGAACTTGCACAAGCCGTTGCGGATGCAATTCCTCACAGAAAAAAGGTCAGTGTTTTCAGAAATTTCGGTACTGCCATGGTTCATTACAATATTGACGGCAAGGATTGGCAGGTTGAGTTCGTAGGGGCAAGAAAAGAATCTTACAGACGTAACAGTCGCAAACCCATAGTAGAGAACGGAAGTTTGGATGACGATCAAAAACGCAGGGATTTTACCATTAATGCCATGGCTTTGTCGTTGAACAAAGACTCTTTCGGAGAACTTACAGACCCTTTTGACGGGTTGTTTGATATAAGAAGGCAAATAATCCGAACTCCGCTCGATCCTGATGTAACTTTCTCGGATGATCCGTTGAGAATGATGCGTTGTATTCGCTTTGCAACTCAGTTGGATTTCTCCGTTATGCCTGAAACTTTTGAAGCGATTGAACGCAATAAAGAACGTATAAAAATAATATCACAGGAGAGAATAACGGAAGAAATAAATAAGATAATGCTTTCCAAAGAACCTTCAAGAGGCTGGAAACTCCTTGACCGTTGCGGATTATTGGCAATAATTTTTCCCGAACTTACGGCACTCAAAGGAGTTGAAAGCGTAGGCGAACGTTCTCACAAAGATAATTTCAAACATACCATGGAGGTTTTGGATAATGTCAGCAAGGTCAGCGATAATTTGTGGTTGCGTTGGGCTGCATTGCTTCACGATATAGCCAAACCGATATGCAAAAGATATGATGAAAAAACGGGATTCTCATTTCACGGCCATGAAATCAAAGGCAGTAGAATGGCTGAAAAAATATTCCGCAGAATGAAATTACCTATGACCGAAAAAATGAGATATGTTCAGAAACTTATTTCTCTGCATTTACGTCCGATTGCCTTAGTTGAAGATATTGTTACCGATTCGGCTGTAAGAAGACTGCTCTTTGAAGCCGGAGACGACATAGATGACCTGATGATTCTTTGCCATAGTGACATAACCTCAAAAAATATTCACAAAAAGGCAAAGTATATGGAAAATTTAAATCTTGTCCGTCAAAAGATGGTGGAAATAGAGGAAAAAGACCGCATAAGAAATTTCAAAGTTCCCGTAAGCGGTGAACAGATTATGGAAATGTACGGATTGGAGCCTTGCAAAACCGTCGGTATTTTAAAAGACAAAATTAAAGACTCTATTCTTGACGGTCTGATTCCTAATGACAAACAGGCAGCATTGGAACTTTTGGAAAACGAAGCTCAAAAAATGAGACTAACACGGATAAAATAGCATACAGTATATACAATTGGCAAAAAAATCGTTGCTATATGCTAATTTTTAACCTCATTTTTAATCGCAATTCAGAATAAAGTTGTAACTTTGCCAAAAGTTTTTTCGCTCGTGCATCGTATATTCGTCAATAATCGGTGCTTGCATTTTCCCGAAAAAATATCATTCGTAATGAATAATAAATCACATATATCTATAATATAATTGTAATGTATTATGTACAGTAAAGCACAACTTGAACAGTTTTCTCTGATTGAGTTAAAGGCTGTCGCAAAACAGATGGATATA
>JAFUYA010000102.1 GCA_017477025.1 Bacteroidales bacterium
ATATTTTTTTCATAAAAATCTCAATTATATACTACTGATCTTATTTTTTTCTATTCTAATCCTGATTGTAATTACCGAATCTTGCCGACTGCAATCCTAATTCGTGAAATCTATCTTAAAACATCAACGGTTCCTACGTAATCAATATTCTTTTTCTTACTTTTTGCCGTAAAACGATAGAAATAAGTACCTGTCGGAGTATTGGTTGCATCAGGATTCCACAAATCTTCCCTTGTCCTCGGATTAGTTACCTTGTATATCGTTCTGCCGTAACGGTTATATACTCTCAAAGTAGTTTCTTCAAACATGGTTTGTTCCAAAAGATCTTGGGATTCAAAAATATCATTTATCCCGTCTCCGTTAGGAGTAACCACATTAGGAAAATGCAAACTGATAACTTTCAAATTAAGAATATAAGTGCTGTCACAACCGTTAGTATCTTGAAATACCTGACTGTATTCGCCGCTTTCCGATTCGGAAAAGCCGTAATAAGTGAATGTATCTCCTTTGTATATCTCTGCTTTTATAGTATCAACAAACAATTCCGTACGTGTAAAAATCAAATTGACAATACTGTCACAACCGTCCCGTGAAACAAGGCTCTGAGTATAAAATCCGCTCTGCTCTACATTGAACCCGTAATCATAGAATCCCTCATCACAACCCAAAGCAATCAAAGTATCATTATAAACAGGATTAAAAGCAAGGTAAAGAGTAACAATACTGTCGCATCCTGTTTGTGTTTTAACGGTCAAAGTATAGACTCCCTCCCTATCGGCATTAAATCCGTTCAAAGTATATGTCTGACCGCTGCAAATAGTGTCATATATAACTGAATCCAATGTTGCATTGACCGTAAGATTCAATGTCCTCACGGTATGAATATCATATAACGTATCAGTTACTGAAGTATCCGATACAAATTTCTGACCAGCGAACTCGTATTCCTGACCTAAACATATAGTATCGTTTATAGTATCAAAATCAAAGTTGTTAATCACAACAAAAGTATCATAGGTTACTTCTATTTTTCTGAAACTTATATTGTCCAAAGCAAAATCATTGCCGTCGTTTTCAGTATTCTTGTTAAGAATTATTATCTTAGCCGTTAAACTATTACCGCTGTTCCATATCTGATAAAACTCCGACCACTCGCATTTTTGAGGTTTTACCTGATGAATACTGCCTAATTGCACTCCGTTAATGGAAAACTGAAACTTGGATAAACTTGCATCTCTTGTAGTACTTGCAATATTACAAGCCTCAAATGAAACTATATAATCCGTATTCTTATCTACATTTAAATTCGTAGAATAAACGACGGAATTATTATCAGCACCTCCGTTTGCAATAAACATCTTACTGCCGTTTGAACAGGAAGCCCACCTTTCATGATAATCGGAAACATCATATCCAACGGTATATTTACCCTGATCCCACAAAGCACGGTTGCCCGTTGAAGATGTATAGGAGTATTCACTTGTAAAACCCGTGTTACCTTGCTCAAAATCTCCGTTAGGTATCATATTTTCCGTACTTTCATTATATATATTGACCAAATATACGGCAGTATCCGAAGGATGAGAGATAACGGAAACGGTTGCCGTGCCGTTTGTCAATATATTTGCAGTATCGTCGGGATCAAGTGCAGTCCAATCGTATGAATCCGAGAAACCTTGAGAAGTTAATTTAATAACGGTATCATTCAACGAATGAATTATAATCGTATCTGATATATCCGACAGCATACTTCTGCCGAACAGCGTATTTTTTGCAGTAACATGTCCGCAAAGACCCCAAAAAACGATAATCGATATTAATATGTGTATCCTTTTCTGCATCGTAAAATAACCTTTGTTTCAGATATACGTTGCAAAGATACAAATAAATGAACAATTTACATATTTTTTATAACATTTTTTTTAATTTTTTGTCCGACAGCTTCATATTTTTTTCATGGATAATATAAATTTTATAGTATTTTTGCAAAAATTTTTTATAATGAAACAAGATAAAACACATACTACCAAAAGAACGAAAAAGAAATTTTCATTCAAAAAAATTTTCAAATATTTCGGAATAGCGGTTTTTGTATATTTCTTATGGACAATATTAATAACGTTTGCCTACAAATGGATTAATCCGCCGATTACCATTCTTATGATACAAAGATGTATGGAACAAGCGTTTTCTTCAGACAGAGAAGTCCGATTGCAAAAGACTTGGGTCAAATATGAAGATATTTCCGAAAATATGATAGTAGCCGTCATTGCTGCCGAGGACCAAAACTTTCCCAATCACAAAGGATTTGACTTCAAGGCTATAGGTAACGCAACGAAAATCAATAAACAACGCGGTAAAAAAGCCTTCGGAGGAAGTACTATCAGCCAACAAACTGCAAAAAACGCATTTCTTTTTGTTCAGAAATCCTACATACGTAAAGGATTAGAGGCATGGCACACCGTACTTATGGAAACTTTCTGGTCAAAAAGGAGAATCATGGAAGTTTATCTCAATATAATTGAGTTCGGTGACGGAATATACGGAGTAGAAGCCGCATCACAACACTATTTCCACCATTCGGCAAAGCATCTCTCGAAAAGGGAGGCGGCATTATTGACTTCAGTATTGCCTTCTCCGTTGAAAAGAGATCCTTCCAAACCGACTCCTTATCTGAACAGAAGAAGTGCAAAAATACAATCATTCATGAGAATTATCGGTAAGCCGAGAATTTAACCGTATTCAGAAACCAAAGCAACAATTCATGTCGTCCGAACAATCTGTATTAAATATTGACGGAGTACTGGAAGATTTCAAATACTATCTGTCCGTAGAGCGTTCCTTAAGTATAAGAACGACAATGGGGTATTTAGCAGAATGCAGACGTTTTTTGGAA
>JAFUYA010000103.1 GCA_017477025.1 Bacteroidales bacterium
AATTTGTCAGGACGGTCTGAAATACAATTTCAGACCGTCTGAAATATAGTTTTGGACGGTTTAAAATCTTTTTTGGACGGTCTGAAACAAAAATGTTTTTAATGATTTCAAAAAAAATTAGTGTGATTACAAAAATGTTCTCACACTTTTCAACGGAAAAATTATATTTGTTTCGGAAATTTCTACAAGTGTTGCAGATGATTTTTAAATAAAAACACTTTCAGTTAAAAAATAATTTCAATTTATTATCAGATAATGATAAAATTTTCGTAATTTTGTGAAATATTTACTGAACTCAAGTTAGCAAAAGAATATAAATAATTAATTAACTAAAATATAAAGTAATGGATTTCAGCCTAACAAAACAAGAAAATTTGTTTTTGCAAATGATTCGTGAGTTTGCAGAGAATGAAGTTAAGCCATTGGCTGCCGAAATTGACGAGCAGGAGAGATTTCCGATGGAAACTGTGGAGAAAATGAGTAAAATAGGATTGATGGGTATTCCTATTCCTAAACAATACGGAGGACAAGGCGGAACAACTCAAATGTATTCCATGGCAGTTGAGGAATTGAGTCGCGTTTGTGCAACAACGGGTGTTGTGGTATCGGCCCATACTTCATTGTGTGCAGAACCTATTTTGATGTTCTGTACTGAAGAACAGAAAATGAAATACTTGCCGAAATTGGCATCGGGAGAATGGATAGGGGCTTTCGGATTGACGGAGCCTAATGCAGGAACTGATGCAGCAATGCAACAAACAACAGCCGTTGATGCGGGAGATAAATGGATATTGAACGGAAATAAAATCTTTATTACCAACGCCTCATACGCAAATGTATATGTTGTTTTTGCAATGACGGACAAAAGTTTGGGAACAAAAGGAATCAGTGCTTTTATAGTTGAAAGAAGTTTCAAGGGATTCTCTATCGGTAAGAAGGAAAAGAAACTCGGCATACGCGGTTCGGCAACTTGTGAGTTGATATTTGAGAATTGCGAAGTGCCGAAAGAGAATTTGCTCGGTAAAGAAGGCAAAGGATTCAAAATTGCAATGATGACATTGGACGGAGGTCGTTTGGGAATTGCCTCACAAGCCTTAGGAATTGCACAAGGTGCGATGGATGAAACGGTAAAATATGTAAAGGAGAGAAAACAATTCGGAAAAGCCATCGGACAGTTCCAGAATACTCAGTTCCAGTTAGCAGATTTAGAAACTAAGATTAACGCTGCAAGATTTTTGGTAAGAAGTGCAGCATCAAAAATAGATGCAGGACTTCCGCACAGCAAAGACGCTTCAATGGCAAAACTTTTCGCTGCCGAAACTGCTATGGAAATGACAACCAAAGCAATACAGTTCCACGGCGGATACGGATATACAAGAGAGTATCCTGTAGAACGAATGTTCAGAGATGCAAAGATTACCGAAATATATGAGGGAACCTCGGAGGTTCAACGTATGGTTATCGCATCACATCTGTTGAAGTAATGTTTTAAGGAGATTAAGGTATTGGAAAGACCTTAAATTGTAGTGTTTTAATAAAAAAGAATATAATAAATATGAATATAGTAGTTTGTATAAAACAAGTGCCTGACACAACTGAAGTAAAAATAGATCCGAAGACGGGTACTTTGATAAGAGAAGGTGTTCCGAGTATTATGAATCCTGATGATAAGGGCGGTTTGGAACTTGCTTTGAGAATGAAAGATGAATTCGGAGCACATGTTACGGTTATCACTATGGGATTGCCTCAAGCAGAGGACATATTGAGAGAATCTTTGGCAATGGGAGCCGACAGAGCGATACTTTTGACGGATAGAAAATTAGGCGGTGCGGATACTCTTGCAACATCATACGCATTGGCAGGAGCTTTGAAAGAATTGGGATATGATTTCATTATAACCGGTCGTCAGGCTATTGACGGCGATACGGCACAAGTAGGACCTGAGTTGGCAGAGCATTTGGATATTCCGCAGGTTACTTATTTGGAAAACTGTAAATTTGACGGCAACAAAACTTTGACAATACGCAAACAATTAGAAGACGGATATCAAACGGTACAGGTTGAATTGCCTTGTTTGGTATCGGTTTTGGCTTCTTCATACAAACCTCGTTATATGTCTGTAAGTGGTATTGTGGAGTGTTTTGACAAAGAAATTGAGACATGGACGGTAGATAATATTAAATGTGAAGAGGAACGTTTAGGAAAGAAAGGTTCGCCAACAAACGTTAAGAAATCTTTTGCAAAAGGATTGAAAGCCAAGGGAGAAGTATTTGAAGTTGAAGCAGAAGAGGCTGTAAATATCATAATCAATAAACTAAAAGAAAAACATATCATTTAATTTAGTATATGAAACAGAATATGTGTTGCTTTAATTAGGCGTTGCATATTACGGATTATATACTTTATAAAAACTTATAGCAATGAATAAAGAAGAATATAAAAATATATTTGTATTTGTTGAGCAAAGAGACGGCAAAATACAGAACGTAGGCTTGGAACTTTTAGGAAAAGCAAGAGAATTGGCTGATAATTTGGGACAAGAAGTACATGCGTTGTTCTTAGGTCAAAATATCAAATCCCAAGCACAAGAATTGATTGCATATGGTGCAGATAAAGTTCTTTTGGTTGAGGACGAAAGTTTGGCAGTTTATACAACTGAGCCATATACACAGGCTATTGCTCAATTGATTAATGATAAAAAACCGTCAATTGTACTTATAGGCTCCACAACAATAGGAAGGGATTTAGGACCTCGTGTATCTGCAAGAGTAAATACGGGACTTACTGCCGATTGTACGAAATTGGAGATAAACGAAGAGGATAAAGAACTTTGGAGTACAAGACCTGCTTTCGGCGGAAACTTGATGGCAACTATCGTTTGTCCTAATCACCGTCCGCAAATGAGTACTGTTCGTCCAGGAGTTATGCAAAAGATGGCCAAGGACACAAGTCGTAAGGGTGAAGTTATTGAAGAAAAAATCAACTTTAATAAGGATAAATTCAAAGTAAAGGTTTTGGAAACTGTTAAGAAAGAATCCAAAGTTGATATTACAGAAGCAAAAGTTTTGGTATCAGGTGGTAGAGGTGTCGGCACAAAAGAAGGTTTCAAAAAGTTAGAAGATTTGGCAAAAGAATTGAAAGGAGAGGTAGCATCATCAAGAGCAATGGTTGATGCAGGCATAATGCCTCACGAACGTCAGGTTGGACAAACAGGAAAGACGGTAAGACCTAATCTTTATGTGGCTTGCGGAATTTCTGGAGCCATTCAGCATTTGGCAGGTATGGAGTCAAGTGAGTTTATTGTTGCAATCAATAAAGATAAATTTGCTCCTATTATGCAGGTTGCAGATCTCGGAATAGTAGGCGATTTACACAAAATAGTACCTATGCTGACCGAGAGATTGAAAGCGGAAATGAAATAATACTGAATTAAACTGGTTTTAATATAAACATACTTACCGATGGTAATACGGCATTTTGGAAAATTGATTTCAAAAAGGAGTTTTCTAATTTAAGGAAATAGTTTTTTGAAGTGCCGTATTGTCAGAAAGAATTTGGGAAAAGAATAAATTAGAGGACTATTAGTTAAGACAGTAATGAAAAACATACAAGAATTGCAGGACATTGCAACGCAAATTAGAAGAGATGTTTTGCGTATGGTTAATTCCTGTGCTTCAGGACATCCGGGTGGCAGTTTGGGATGTGCAGATTTATTCACGGCTCTTTATTTTGATAAGATGAATGTTGAGCCTGAGAATTTTACGCGTGAAGGCAAGGGAGAGGATATGTTCTTTCTTTCAATAGGACATATAGCCCCTGTTTGGTATAGTGCATTAGCAAGAAGAGGATTTTTCCCTGTTGCGGAATTATCAACATTGCGTCAATTAGGATCTCGTTTGCAAGGACATCCTTCCTATCACAGTCATTTACCGGGAGTACGTGCGGCATCAGGATCATTAGGTCAGGGTATGAGTGTTGCAATAGGTGCAGCGTTAGCAAAAAAACTTAACGGCGATAATAATCTTGTCTATTCTTTACACGGTGACGGTGAAATAGAAGAAGGTCAGATTTGGGAAGCTGCTATGTTTGCAGGAGCCAAAGGTGTTGATAATTTGATAAGTATAGTAGATAACAACGGTGTTCAAATAGACGGCAGAGCGGAAGATGTTTGCGGTGTAAAGAATTTAAAAGAAAGATTTGAAAGTTTCGGTTGGGATGTATTGCAGTGTAACGGTAATAATATGAAAGAATTACTTGATACACTTGAAATGTGCAAACAGCATACTCATAAAGGAAAGCCTGTTATGCTTATCATGAAAACAAAGATGGGTTTCGGAGTTGATTTTATGGAAGATAATAACGGTTGGCACGGAAAGGCACCTAATGGCGAGCAAACGGCACAAGCATTATCTCAATTGAAAGAAACTTTGGGCGATTACTAAAATTATGATATGAAATTCTTTTTCTCCAAACATAAGAGCGTAATTTTAGCGTTGATTATGCCTGTTTGTTTGTTTGCTCAGGCAAATAAAAACACTGCGGATAAAAATCAGAATAAGGAAAAGACGAGAATTCTTTTTGTTGTGGATTGTTCGCATAATATGAACGAAAGATGGCAGAGTGATACTAAGATTAAAATTACGCAAACGTTGATTTCTAATGTTATAGATTCATTGAGCGGATATGATAACGTTGAATGTGCGTTGCGTGTGTTCGGTAATGAAAAAGAATATACGATAGGTGATTGTGATGACACACATTTGTTGGTTCCTTTCTATCGTCTGAACGGCGATAATATTAAAGCAAAACTGAAAGCTTTAATTCCGAAAGGCACTTCGGCAGTTGCCAAATCTTTGGAAAAGAGTGCGGAAGATTTTCCTAAAGACAGAAACAGCCGAAATATTGTTGTGATGATAGTTGATAATATAGATAAATGTGACGGCGATATACAAAGTATTTCCGCCTCAATGCAAAAGCAGGGAAAGTATATTAAACCTTTTATAATCGGAATAAGCAAGGGTATGAAGAATAATTATGACAATTGCGGTACATATTACGAGGCAAAAGGGGAAATAGATTTTTCCAGAGCGTTGAATATGATTATCAAACAAGCATTGCATAATACTACGGTGCAGGTCAATCTGCTAAATGTCAGAAATGAAAATTCGGAAACTGATGTTCCGCTTTTATTTTTTGATAATGAAAGTCATAAATTACGGTATTCCTTTATTCACTCTTTAAATTCCAATGGAAGAAGTGATACGTTACATATAGATCCTTTGATAAAATATGATGTTGTCGTGATGACGATTCCACCTGTTGAGAAGAAAAATGTATCTTTTTCAGCAGGTGAACATTCCGTCCTTAATTTGTCAACACCTCAAGGGACGTTGTATATCAAATATGCAGATAACGGGAGAAGTGCATCACAAAAGACTTATCCTGTTGCCGTCAGAAAGTCAGGGAAAGGAGATATAATTAATCTACACACCTTGAACGATAAGGAGCGATACCTTGTCGGTTTTTACGATTTGGAAGTTATGACGTTGCCAAGGTTGAAACTTGATTCGGTTGAAGTAAGGCAGAGTTCAATAACTACAATTGAAGTCCCTGAAACAGGAATTTTGAGAATAGAAAAGCAAAAAGGAGATTTTACCGGTAGTATTTTTGTAAAAAGAAACGGGACTACGGAATGGATTCGTAATATTGATGAAGGGACTTTGAAAGAAACACTTGAGATGTTACCGGGTGAATATTTAATTGTGGCAAAGAGTGGCAGTCAGTCTGAATCGAATAAAACTATTGTACAAGAGATAAAAATAGAATCAAATAAAACGACGAGCATTTTATTGTCCGTCAAAATAAAATAAGAAATAAAAAATGAAAGAATATAAGATTCTTGACCAAAAAGATACACGTAGCGGATTTGCAGAGGGTCTTTTAGAAGCAGGAAGAGAAAATGAAAACGTAGTTGCATTATGTGCAGATTTGACTCCGAGTGTCCGTATGGATTTGTTTGCAAAAGAGTTTCCGAATAGATTCTTCCAAACCGGTATTGCAGAAAGCAATATGGTAAGTATTGCGTCAGGATTGGCTTTAAGCGGGAAAATTCCGTTTGTAGGTTCATTCGCAGCATTTTCAACAGGAAGAACTTACGACCAAATAAGGCAAAGTGTTGCCTATTCGGATTGTAATGTAAAAATTGCAGGATCGCATGCAGGCATTACACTCGGAGAAGACGGAGCAACTCATCAGATTTTAGAAGATATAGGATTGATGCGTATGATGCCTAATATGGTTGTTATAAATCCTTGCGATTTCAACCAGACAAAGCAGGCTACTTTGGCAGCTGCTCGTTATAACGGACCGGTATATCTACGCTACGGTCGTCCGAAAGTTCCTGTTTTCATACCTGAAGATATGCCGTTTGAAATAGGTAAAGCCATAACAATTAATGAAGGCAAAGATGTGTCAATTTTTGCGACCGGTCATTTAGTTTGGCAAGCATTGGAAGCATGCAAACTGTTAGAAGCAGAGGGTATTAGTGCGGAGATTATAAATATTCATACTATTAAACCATTGGATAATGACGCAGTATTATCTTCAATAAAGAAAACAGGTTGTGCTGTATCCTGTGAGGAGCATATGTATAATGGTGGTCTGGGAGATGCCGTTGCACAACTTATTGTAAGAAATAATCCTGTTCCTATGGAATTTGTCGGTATTGACGATGAATTCGGTCAGAGCGGAAAGCCTATGCAATTAATGGAGCATTACCATCTTATGGCTGAAGATATAGTTGGTGCTGCTAAAAAAGTAATTCGAAGAAAATAAGTAAAAAACAAGGAGATAAATATGAATAAGTATCCTAAGATTGGAATACGTCCGACAATTGACGGCCGTCAGGGCGGTGTAAGAGAAAGTCTTGAACAAAAGACTATGCTTTTAGCTAAGGCTGTTGCTGATTTAATTTCAACGAATTTAAGAAACGGTGACGGTAGTCCTGTAGAATGCGTTATTGCTGACGGAACTATCGGACGTGTTGCAGAAAGTGCCGCTTGTGCGGAGAAATTTGAAAGAGAAGGCGTTGGAAGTACCATAACAGTTACTTCATGTTGGTGCTACGGTTCGGAAACTATGGATATGAATCCTTATTATCCGAAAGCTGTTTGGGGATTTAACGGAACTGAGCGTCCTGGTGCAGTTTATTTAGCTGCTGTTTTGGCGGCTCATGCTCAAAAAGGATTGCCTGCCTTCGGTATTTACGGTCATGATGTGCAGGATTTGGATGATAACAGCATACCTATGGACGTTGCAGAGAAAATTCTGCGTTTTGCAAAGGCTGCTCAAGCCGTTGCAACCATGAGAGGAAAGAGTTATCTGTCAATGGGAAACACCTGTATGGGTATTGCCGGAAGTATTGTCAATAGCGACTTTTTCCAACACTATCTCGGTATGCGTAATGAGTATGTTGATTTGGTAGAAATCCTTAGAAGGGAAGAACTAGGCATATACGATAAAGAGGAATTCGAAAAAGCGATGGCTTGGGCTGAGAAATACTGCAAGGTCAATGAAGGATACGATTATAATGAGCAAAAAGGTAAGGCCAAATCCAGACAAGAAAAGGATAACGATTGGATATTCACGGTTAAGAATATGCTTATCATCCGTGACTTGATGCACGGCAATCCTAAGTTGTTGGAAATGGGATTCAAAGAAGAATCTTTGGGACATAATGCCTTACTTGCGGGTATTCAAGGACAAAGACAATGGACGGACTATAAACCTAATTTTGATTTTCCTGAATCTCTAATGTGTACTTCTTTTGATTGGAACGGTAAGCGTGAAGCCGAGGTATTGGCTACGGAAAACGATTCATTGAACGGCGTTGCCATGTTATTCGGACATTTATTGACTAACAGAGGTGTTATGTTCTCTGACATCAGAACATATTGGAGTAAAGAGGCTGTTGAAAGAGTAACGGGAAAAACACCGAAGGGTATGGCAGAAAACGGATTTATTCACTTGATCAACTCCGGTGCTACAACTTTGGATGCAACGGGTGCAATGAAAGATGAAAACGGCAATCCGATAATGAAACATCATTGGGATATGACACAGGAAGATATAGAGGCTTGTCTTAAGGCTACAACATGGTATCCTGCTGATAGAGATTATTTCCGTGGTGGTGGATTTTCTTCCAATTTCTTGACAAAAGGAGGAATGCCTATGACAATGATGAGAGTAAATATTGTTGCAGGATTAGGACCTGTATTGCAATTGGCAGAAGGTTGGTCGGTAGATTTGGATCCTGAAATACATGATGTATTGAATAAGCGTACGGATAAGACATGGCCGACGACTTGGTTTGTACCTCGTTTGGATAAAACAAAAGATGCGTTCAAAGATGTTTATTCCGTGATGAACAATTGGGGAGCAAATCACGGTGCTATTGCATACGGTCATATCGGAGCCGATGTTATTACCCTTTGTTCCATACTTCGTATTCCTGTTTGTATGCACAATGTAGCGGAAGATAAAATATTCCGACCTTCTGCATGGAATGCATTCGGTATGTATAAAGAAGGAGCCGATTACCGTGCATGTCAGAATTTCGGACCTGTATATAAATAATTGTATGTGGAATAGGAGTGCGGTAAAAAGAAGTTTTATCGCACTTTTTACATTCAAATAGTCAATAATTTGAGTTGTAACTTAGGTATTTACTATATATTAACGGACATTTTGCTTGATTTTTCTAACAAAGTTGATTGGAATAATATATTAGTACGGAAACTTTATGGCAATATCGGGCAATGTGAAGATAAGGATTATTATTTTTTGTAATAAATAAGGTAAATACACGCGATATTTTTTGTATTTCGTTAAAAAAGTATTATAGGTAATAACTCTTAACAGTAATAATTTACCGTTTCAATGTAAGTGGAATTTAAATAGAATTTATATAAGCAGAGATTTTAATACGACAAAGAAATTTTTTTGTACAAATATTCGATTCAATAAAGTTAAGAAGTCAATTATATTTTGATTTTTATAAATGTTTTCTTCAATATGTTTAATGTAAATCAATTATGGCAAGTTTTTACTCCGTAATCAATCGTTTCTCAAATGCTTTTGTTATGCAGAAACGGGGAAGGATATTGGAACTTTCGAGAGGAGAGAGTTTTTTTTCTCAAAAATATGCTTTTCTGTATGGGAATAAAAATTGCTGTTGAGCATTGTTCTGACGGAATTGAAATGGAATATTGGTGAAGTTTTTAAATTTATTGTTGTCTTATAAAAATAAGATATGCGTTTAATTGATTTAATTATTGATGTTTTAAAAAGTAGTAATAAGCCTTTACAACAAAAGGAAATTGTTGCAAAAGTATTAGTACACGAAGATGCTTCAAAATGTGATGAATTGCAAAGAGTGAAAGTAAAAAGTTCTGCTATTGCAAGAACTTTGAGTAAATTTTCAGTCGGAACGGAGTCTGTTATAAATATTCTTTCGGAAGGAAAAGATAAAATTAGTTTTAAGAAGTATTTCTTAAAAGATATGTCCAAAGAATTGAATGTAAATTTTTTTTCAGAAATAGATTTGCATCCGATTCTTGTTGAATTTGTCAATTATAGATTTAGTTTGTTATGCAAAACTATAAACGCTTTAAAATCTTTCAATGGTAAAAATAAGATAGGTAAATGGACAAATCCTGATATTGTTGGAATTAATCCTATAATATTTTCTTTTAATGATTTGTTTCAGAAAGAAATTCAAAAGCAAGGAGTTTTTTCCAATAAAGTTATGGAATTTTATAGTTTTGAACTCAAGATAAAAGTAGATAAGTCTAATATAACAGAAGCTTATTTTCAAGCAGTTTCAAATTCTTCTTGGGCAAATTACGGTTATTTAGTTGTAGAAGATTATGAAAACGATATTTATTCTTAGATAGTTTAGCAAGATTGAATAACGCTTATGGAATAGGGCTTATTAAGTTAAATATACAAGAACCTTTTAAAAGCGAAATAGTAATGTCTGCAAGATACAATGAAAATGTGGATATAAATTTTATGAATTTTTTATCTACCTATAATATGGATTATTATAATTTTATTAGAGAGATAATAAATATGGTGGAAACAAGAATGATTAATAGTGATTTTTTTGATAACTTTGATAATAAAGCAAATTTATATAAAGGTTTTTTTTCTAAAAGAAATTGAATTTAAGTTATTCAATTATTCGCACAAACAATATTAGTTAGAAAGTTTTATATTAACGATACGTTATTTTAAAAAATAAAAATATTGTAGGAAAATAGAAGACTATAAAAATAAAAAGGCGTAATATTAAATTAAAGTCAAGAAATATTTTATCAAACTCACACTTTAATTTTGTGGAACGCTATTTTGTTTCAGCAAGTATTGATTGTAGTTTATTATATATATCAGGTATTTAATTAATTTTATAAGAAATATTATGATAACAGAGAAACATATTGAAGAGTTTATTCAGGCGGCTCACAGAGTCGGGAAAGCTAATTTGACCGTATGCAGCAGCGGTAATTTGTCTTGGCGTATAGGTAATGAGGTACTTATGTCGGGTACGGGGTCATGGGTACCAAATATAAGGGAAGAAAACATAGCCGTTTTGAATATAGAAGACGGAAGTGTTATATCAGGTCCGCGTCCTTCGATGGAACACGGTTTTCATTTAGGAGTTTTGCGTGAAAGAAACGATGTTAATGTCGTCCTTCACTTTCAATCGCCTTATGCAACGGCAATTGCGTGCAGAAAAGTGTTACCCGAAAATTTTAATCTTACTGCAGAGGTGCCTTGTCATGTAGGAGATGAGATAGCAATTGTGCCTTATCACCGTCCGGGATCAAAAGAGTTGGCGGAAGATGTTATTCAGGCAATGAAAGAACATAACAGCGTTTTGCTTTTGAAACATGGTCAGGTTGTTTGCGGAAAAGATTTCAATCAAGCCTTTGAAAGAGCAATGTTTTTTGAAATGGCGTGCCGTATTTTGGTACTTAACGGGGATAATATCAATCCTTTGACAAACGAAGAGATACAGGATATTAACAAAGTCTTTTTAGGAAAATAGTTTATGGGACAAGAAGGCTATATTGCAGCAGATTTCGGTGGCGGTAGCGGAAGAGTAATGCTCGGAATCGTAAATAACGGGCAAATTGAGTTGAAAGAAATTCATCGTTTTAATAACCGTCAGATTCTTATCAATAATCGTCTTTATTGGGACTTTCCTTATTTGTTTGAAGAAATGAAACAAGGAATAAAAAAGGCGGTTAAAGAGGGTTACTACATAAAAAGTATAGGTATTGACACATGGGGAGTGGATTTCGGCTTTATTGACAATAACGGACACTTACTTTCGTTACCTGTATCTTACCGCGATAAGCGTACGGAGGATGTTTTCAACTCTCGTTTTACACAAGAGCAGAAAAAAGAGTTGTATCACACAAGCGGTTTGCAGAGTATGAATATCAATTCTTTATATCAACTCTGCAGTATGATTGAAGAAAACAATCCTGTGTTGGATGTTGCCGGCAAAATGTTGTTTATGCCTGATTTATTCTCATATTATTTGACGGGAGAGGCATTCAACGAATATACAATTGCTTCTACCTCCGATCTTTTGAGTGCAAAAGACCGTAATTGGAATTATGATTTGATTGACAAATTGCATTTAAGACGTGAAATGTTTTGTCAGATTGTTAAACCCGGGAAAGAAAAATTTCCGATCAAGGAAAGTGTGCGTAAGGAGTTGAACCTTCCTGACGATTGCGTACTTATACCGGTTGCATCCCATGATACGCAAAGTGCGGTGTATTCGATAAAAAACAGTAAATCAAACAATGCATTCCTTTCTTCGGGTACATGGTCGCTTTTAGGTTGTCAGATAGATGACCCCGTACTTTCGGATGATGCTTTTAAAAATGGTTTCTCCAATGAGGGAAGTGTCAATGACAGAATTTGTTTTTTGCAAAATATAACCGGACTTTGGACATTGCAATGTTTGACAAAACAGTGGCAGAACAGGGGAGAAGAAAGTGATTTGAAAATTTTGAATATTTTGGCTGAACAATCTGATTTTGACGTTATTGTTGATGTTGATGACGCAATATTCCAATCTCCCGATGACATGGAACAGGCTTTTCGTTCTTATTGTAAAACTCATGCTTTGGCAACTCCTCAAACCAAAGGCGATTATGTCAGATGTATTTTCTTATCTTTGGCATCCCGTTACGCAAAAGGAATATCGCAAATGAATAATCTTTTAACCGAACCCATCAAAGAATTGACCGTTATGGGAGGAGGCAGCAAAAGTAAATTACTTAACAGTCTTACTTCTTCGGTTTGCGGTATTGAAGTCCAAACCGGTGAAGCGGAAGCAACGGCAATGGGCAATATTCTTTTGCAAGCTCAAACGCTTAATGTTATATAGGTAACAGAAACAAGTACATAGAGTATTTTGTAAAGCGTTTATGGAGCCGAATTACGAAGATAATCCCGAGTTATCACTTGCCCGTCAGTATATTGAACTGACTAATAAAAATTTGTTCCTCACAGGTAAAGCAGGAACGGGCAAGACGACTTTCTTACGTAATTTGACAAAAACGACTTCCAAACGCTTTATCGTTTTAGCACCTACCGGAGTGGCGGCATTACAGGCCGGCGGAGTAACCCTGCACTCCTTTTTTCAATTACCTTTACACATTTATATACCCGGTACTGTTCCGCAGACAAGACGTTTTCGCAAATCAAAGATTAATCTTATACGTTCGTTGGATTTAATAATCATTGATGAAATATCAATGGTCAGAGCGGATATTCTGGATGAAATTGATTTTTTGTTACGGCGTCTTCGGTATAATTCTTATGATAAGCCGTTCGGTGGCGTACAATTGCTGCTAATCGGAGATTTGAGCCAATTGCCGCCTATATACAGTGAAACGGAATATAAAGAATTGTCATCGTATTATAAGAATTTTTACTTTTTCGGCTCACTTGCCTTGCAGAAATCCGAATATATCACCATAACTCTGACACATATTTACCGTCAGAAAGATAAGGATTTTATAAATATACTGAATGCCGTCAGGGATAATAATATCACATTGGAGATTATTCAACAACTGAATCAGAGATGGCAACCCGATATAAAGAAACATATTCCCGACGGATTTATTGTACTATGTACGCATAATAATCAAGCGGACGATATCAATTTGTCCAAACTTAAAGCCTTGAAAACAAAGGAAAAAACATACGATGCAGAAATTGACGGCGATTTTCCCGAAAGTATGTTTCCCAACAGTGAAAATCTGACATTGAAAGTCGGTTCGCAGGTGATGTTTTTGAAAAACGATTACTCGAATAATGATGATTCGTCCATAAACTCAAAACGTATAGGATTTACTGCTTCATTCAATAGGAAAAGGTATTACAACGGTAAAATAGGTACGGTAAAGAAATTGGAAAAAGATGCAGTTGTCGTAACTTGTGATGGAGATGATTACGATATTGAAGTGGAAAGATACACATGGGAGAATGTCCGCTACACGATTGATAAGACGACAAAGGCGATTACGGAAGAGGTTATCGGTTCTTTCCGTCAGTTTCCCTTGCGGTTGGCATGGGCGGTAACCATTCATAAATCGCAGGGACTGACTTTTGATAATGTTATAATAAATTCAAATAAGGCTTTTTCACACGGGCAGGTTTATGTGGCCTTATCACGTTGCAGAACGTTGAACGGAGTATTTCTGACCGATAAGTTCGATTCTTCAAGCGTAATTTTGGACAGCAACGTTGCAAGATTTAATTATGAAAAATCGCTTAATCCTCCCGATACAAAGACATTGCATGTTGATGAGCAGAAATTTCTTATGGAGAATATTATATCGGTTTTTGATTTCACTTTATTGACGCAGAGTCTTTTGAGGTTGGAGAAAATTTGCAGGGATATTCTAATTGGTATTTTCCCGCATAAAAGTAAGCAAGCCTTGTCAATAATTGATGTCTGTAAGTCGGAAATCGTTACGGTATCCAGTAAATACATTCAATGGTTGAGGCAGTTTATGAACGTGAATTTGCTTTCTGATAACAATATAATACAATGTATTTTAAGAAGTTGTAAAGCCAAAGAGTATTTTTTGGAAAAAATGGGTGTTATAAATGATTTGGTTTTGGAGTTATTGGACGTTGAGTTGGATAATAGTGATGATAACGACGAATTGCGTGAGGTTATAGGAACTATTGCCGTGGAAAAAGAAATCAAATACAGAATGCTGACTTTGTTCAATAAGGATTTTAATTCATCTTCATATCTTAAAGAAAGAAATGCCGTATTGGTTGAAGGTAATTCATTGCCGCTCAATTCAATAAAAGAAAAAATGAAATCCGAATCGGAGTCTGTATCTAAAAAATCAGAAAATGACATTTCGGATAAGGAATTATTTGAAGCGTTAAGGCAATGGAGAAAAGAGAAAGCGAAAGAGAAAAAATTGCCTGCATACGCTGTTTTATCTCAGAAAGGATTGATAAGTCTGGCAAATGAAAAACCGATAACAAAACAAGAATTTTTGAAACTCAAAGGTTTAGGAAAGAAAACATTTGAAAACTACGGAGAAGAAATTTTGGAGATTATAGCAAAAATACGTGAATAGAGTACAAAAACTATATTCTTCGTTTTTTGTCTGATAAAGATTTTCAGGGAGAAAAGAACCGAATATTTCTTTATTTCAATTGTCTGATTTCTTTTTAAAAAACATAAGAAAAAAATCATTAGTTTTAATTAAAAAAATAGTGAGAATTTTGCTGAAATCATTAAGAATTCTGCAAAATTCTTAATGATTTTAACAAAATTCTCACTATTTTTTCAACGATTATAACTAATTGATTTTGACTAAAAAAAAGATGATAAAAAAATATGTATATGAATAAATTTTTATACTTTTGCACCGAATAAAAATTGAGATTTTATAAGTATGAAAAAACTGTTATTGACATTATCCGTATTTTGTCTTGCCGCAGCAGGTATGAATGCACAAACGGATACTACAGAAACGACCAAACTTGATGAAGTTGTGGTTACGGGAACTCGTTCTCAAACGGATATAAGACATCTTCCAATTACTGTTTCCGTTGTTACGGAACAGCAGTTAAGAGAAGAAAATGAACAAAATGTACTGCCTGTGGTATCTCAAAATGTTCCGGGAGTATTTATAACGGACAGGGGAATACTCGGCTACGGTGTTTCAACCAATTCTTCAGGTTCAATAAGAATAAGAGGTATCGGCTCAATGGCAAATATGCTTGTCTTGATAGACGGCTTACCGCAGTATGCAGGTTTGTACGGTCATCCGATAGCTGATGTATATCAAACCATGATGACGGAAAAAGTAGAACTATTGAGAGGTCCTGCCTCGGTTATATACGGTTCCAATGCAATGGGCGGTGTGATGAATATAGTAACTCACAAAATGAAAGAGCAGGGAATGAAGACCCGTATCAATCATCAAATAGGTTCTTACGGAACAGTACAAACTTCATTTGTGAATAGTTTCAGAAAGAATAAATTTTCAAGTATTGTAGGTTTGAATTACGGCCAGACTGACGGACACAGAGATAATATGGATTTTAATCAAATGTCAGGTTTTTTGAAATTAGGTTATGATTTCAGTAATAACTGGGCATTAAACGGTGATTTGAATGTTTCACATTTCAATTCTGCAAATCCCGGAGAAGAAAACAATCCTATATTTGATAACAGAATGCATGTAACAAGAGGAATGGCTGCATTAAATCTTACTAATGAGTATGAAAGAATGTCAGGAGCAGTACATGTATTCTACAATTGGGGACATCACAAAATCAATGACGGCTATTATACGGGAGGATCTCCGAGAACGAGTCTTTATTATCACAATGATTTGATGGGCGGAGTAAGTCTTTATGAAAGTTTCCATTTGTTCAAAGGCAATACTTTCACTATCGGAGCAGATTACATGACTTTCGGAGGAGAAGCATGGAATGAAACCATTGCAGATCAAAAGAAGACGACTATTATAGATAAAACCGAAAACGAAAAAGCCGTTTATGCGGATTTCCGTCAAATGATTTCCTCATTTTTGATTTTGGATGCAGGAGTTCGTTTTGATGATCATTCACAGGCAGGAGACCAAATTGTACCGCAAGGCGGAATTACTTTGCTTCTTCCGAAACAGAGTGAAATACGTGCGTTAGTCAGCAAGGGATTCAGAAATCCTACAATCAGAGAAATGTACATGTATGCACCTGCTAATGATGAACTAAACGCAGAGAAACTTATGAATTATGAAATATCATATAAACAACGCCTTTTCAATGACAGATTAAGATACGGTATTAATGTATTTTATTTGAAAGCCGACAATTTGATTGAAACTGTTATGACGGACGGAAAACCTAAGAATATAAATACCGGTGAAGTTGAGAATTGGGGTATTGAGGGCGAAATTAATTATGTGTTGAACAAACATTTGCGTTTCAATACCAATTACAGTTATCTTAATATGAAAAATCCTATCGTTGCCGCACCTGAACATAAGTTTTATTTCGGAGGACAATATCGTTACAGACAGTTTTCCGTTATGAGCGGTGTACAATATATCAACGGATTATACACAAAAGTAGGAAATGACGAACAAAAAGAAAATTTTGTTCTTTGGAATGCCACTGCAACATATCAACCTGTGGATAAATTGAATTTATTCATAAAAGCAGAAAATATTTTAAACAAAGTGTATTATATAAATTACGGTTTCCCTATGCCGAAGACTACGGTTTCGGGTGGAATCAACGTAAGTTTCTAAGCACTTTTATCACATAATACTCAATAACTTATTTCAGGATTCCTGAAATAAGTTATTTTTTTATATAGTTGAGTTTGCAAAAGAAAGAAATCGGCACAAATTTTACGGTTATTTTATTATTCAACAAAATAAAGTGGCGAAAAAACAAAAAAAAATTGTAAATTTGCAAACTTGTACATTGAACTTGGTTTAAGAGTAGTACTAAAGTATCTAACTTTTGAAAATAAGAGCGGATAAGACTGTTGAATAATGGATAGTAAAGAGATAAGTATAAAGGAAAATACTGAGGAAAATAAGGTTAAACAAACCAAAACCAAAAGGATGCTTGAACCGATGGAGGATGAAACATTCTTTATGCATGAGCAGTACGTGCATCCTTATTTTGAAGAAGACCCTACACTCGGATTGTGTCCGAAAGATTATACAGAACCGATTACATTAATGCACGGTACGTCGCAAATACCTCAGAGTTATAAAACAATAGATAAACAGGATCTGAATTCCAGTGCAAAATTGCATGTGACCAACTGGATGGAGAATGTAAAACCGCCTTCATCACAAGGTTATTTTGATTATGTGGAAGTAAGATTTAAGAATTCTCATAAGGATTTTTATCAAACACCCGAAGGATTGGAAATAAATGAAGGCGATCTTGTTGCAGTGGAAGGAACTCCGGGACATGACATCGGTATAGTTTCTTTGACAGGGGAATTATGCAGAATCCAGATGAAGAAAAAGAAAGGATTCAACATAGATAACGTAAAGAAATTATACAGACGTGCAAAAGCGGCCGATATAGAAAAATGGTTGGAGGTTATAAATAAAGAAGATGAAACATTGTTTGCCACCCGTAAGTTCGTTTTAGAGGACAATCTTGATATGAAAATTAATGATGTGGAGTTTCAAGGAGACGGCAGCAAAGCTATTTTTTATTACACGGCAGATGAAAGAGTAGATTTCAGACAATTGATAAAGCAGTTGGCGGAAGCGTTTCATATTAAGATTGAAATGAAACAAATAGGTGCCAGACAAGAGGCCGGTCGTTTGGGCGGTATAGGTACATGCGGTAGAGAACTTTGCTGTTCTACTTGGTTGAATAATTTTACTTCTGTCGGAACTTCCGTTGCAAGAGTACAACAATTGTTTCCTAATCCTCAAAAATTAGCAGGACAATGCGGAAAATTAAAGTGTTGTCTTAATTATGAATATGACGTATATCAGGATGCTTTAAAGAATTTTCCTCCTATAGGTGTTGAAATAGATACTCAAAAAGGTAAGGGCGTATTCAGAAAGGTAGATGTTCTGAAAGGAATATTGTGGTATTCTTACAAAGATTCTTCCGATTTCATTCCGATTTCAGCCGATAACGTAAAGAAAATGCTGAATATGAATAAGAATAGGAGAGAAGTGAAAGATTTGGAATCTTTTAAAGCAGATGTTTAACGATTATTGTTTCGTTTTTATGAAAAATATTCTTTTAAAGATTTTTTGTTTTTCCGTTTTAGTGTCGGTATTCGTTTCTTGTAATAAGGATGTTGTATTTGATGAATCGATGCCGATAGACAAAGACGGATGGAATATGACGGAAAGAAAAGTTTTTGAAGTGGATATTTCGCAGAAAGACATTGTGTATGATTACAAATTTGCATTGAATTTGCGGAATACTTCTGACTATAAGTACAATAATATCTTCTTTCTTATAACTACCGTTTATCCTGACGGAAGTATTACAAGGAAGGATACTGTTGAGTGCATAGTTGCCAATCCTGACGGGACATGGAAGGGAAAGGGTAATTCCAATATAAAGGACAACAGGTTTTGGTTTGCAAAAAATGTTAAATTTCCGCAAAAAGGCAAATATGTTTTCAAGATAGAGCAGGCTACCAAAGATACACTTCTGACGGGTATAAAGGATGTTGGTTTGCATATTGAAAAGCAACCGTTGTATTAAAGAATAGTCAGTGTATCAACGCAGCAGTTTTGTTTTCATTAAGCGTAAAATTATGGCACAATATAAAGAAAATACGAAAAAACAGAAACGTAAGCAGACTGATTTTAAGAAGTATGTTAAAAGGATGTGGTATGCATACGGCATTTTTTTAGGTGCTGTTGTTTTGTTTTTCATGTTTTTGTCATTCGGGTGGTTGGGATTTATGCCTTCATTTGAGCAGTTGGAAAATCCTAAAAGCAATCTGGCAAGTGAGGTATTGGCCGATGACGGAACTTTACTCGGTTACATAGGAATACAAAATCGTACCAACGTTGAATACAGGGATCTGCCGCAATCTTTGATTGATGCATTAAAAGCAACGGAGGACGTCCGTTTTGAAAAACATTGTGGAATAGATTTGCGAAGTCTTTCCCGTGTTTTGTTTAAAACCGTGATAGGCAGACGGCATTCCTCTGGAGGAGGAAGTACTATATCCCAACAATTAGCGAAGAATTTGTTCCCGAGAGAAAGGAAAGGTTTGTTTGCTACACCTTATTATAAGTTGAAAGAATGGGTTGTTGCAGTTAAGTTGGAACGCAGGTATTCAAAACAAGAGATAATTGCTATGTATTTAAATACCGTTGATTTCGGATCTAATTCTTTCGGCATAAAAACGGCATCATATACTTTTTTCGGTAAAATTCCTAAGGAACTTACATTAGAAGAATCTGCAGTTTTGGTCGGTTTGTTAAAAGCCCCAACAACTTATAATCCTGTACGCCGTAAGGAAAAAAGTACGCAACGCAGAAATACCGTTCTTTATCAAATGCAGAAATATGATTTCATTGATGAGCAGGCTTATAATGAGGCTGTAAACAAAGATTTGAAAACAAATTATAATCCTCAGACACAAGATGAAGGTGTTGCTACATATTTCAGAGAAAAAGTTCGTCAGTTTATGAATAAATGGTGCAAAACGCATTACAAAAACGACGGTGAGCCTTATGATGTTTATATAGACGGACTGAGAATTTATACAACCATCAATTATGATATGCAGAAAAATGCTGAATCTGCAGTTAAGCAACATTTTACTGAATTACAAAAAGCTTTTTTCGCACAAACACAAGGAAAACCTAACGGACCTTTTACAGGTATTTCAAAGGAAAACATAGAAAAGTACTACAATCAATCCAAATTATCGTCCGACAGATACAGAAAATTAAGAGATGCA
>JAFUYA010000104.1 GCA_017477025.1 Bacteroidales bacterium
AATCACTATAAATTTTTTTGAATTCATTAAAAAGAGTTTTGTTTCAGACGGTCTGAAATTTATTTTGAACCGTCCAAAGTTACATTTCAGACGGTTCAAAATTCCATTTCAGACCGTCCTGACAAAAATAATCTTAATGATTTCAGAAAAAATCATTAAAACCACAAAAATTTTATCACTGTTTTCAAAAAAATTTGTACTTTTGCGGAGGTTAAGTTCAAATTTAACCTCCACTTACTCACTTATTAAAAATATATGAATATGAAAAAATTAATTTTATTCGCCGTTGCATCAATCCTTTTCATTGGTGCGTCGGCTCAAAACTACACAATGGTAGTTCAAAAGACAGACGGTACGGAGTACTTCTGGAGTTACGACCTTAATCCGACGATAACTTTCTATGACGAGGGTTTTAAAATCACATCCTTGGATAATTCTTCGGATGCAGTCTACAATTTTACCGACGTTGCCAAAATTTATTTCAAAACTGCAAGTTCTTTGAACGGCATTGAGCAAAACGACGTCGTTATTTTGTATCCTAACCCTACAACTTCTTCACTTAGGATTGTCGGAGCGGAAAATCAACGAACGGAAATCTTTTCAATGGACGGCAGAATGATTTATTCCGGAATTAACAACGGTAAAGATATAAACGTTTCTAATTTTGAAAAAGGTGTTTATGCTGTCAGAATCAATGGTAAAACTCTTAAATTTTCAAAACTATGAAAAAGATCTTCTTATTATCGAGCTTAATATTGTGTTTTGCAGGATTCGGTTCTTTGAAAGCACAAAACACCATGTGGATTCAACAAAATGACGGAACGGTGGTTGAGAAAAATACAGCGGATATTGACAAAATATCATTTTCTGACCAAATGACTAATATGTTGTTGTTTAAAGATGATGCAAGTACAACATTCGACGTTTCGAAAATAAGTCAGATTACTTTTTCTTCCGTCAATACGGGGGACGAGTCAGGAATCTATATTCAGTACAACGGAGATACGGCAATAGTTTCTACTTCCATTGATTCCGATAAACTAATAGTCGAAACGGAAGGAGCAAATGTTACCGTAACATCGAAAACGGGAATTGAGAATCTTAATTATTACGTCTACGGCACAAGTACCGACGGGACTTTAACCATAAAAAGCGATAAGGATTTTAATTTGATTCTTAACGGTTTGAACCTTACTTCACAGAGTGCAGTACCCGTAAAATCTTCTAAAGAAGTTGTCTGCAACATAATATTAAAAGACGGAACGTATAATGTGATCAGCGATACGGAAAATAATGCCAAAAAGCCTGTTATCAGCACTTCATGGACAACTACAATAAGCGGTAACGGTACTTTGGTTGTCAATGCCAATAAAAAGAACGGTATTTCAACGGATGCGGACTTGATTGTAAACAGCGGAAATATTACCGTAACAATCAACGGCGATGCAGGTAAAGGATTGAAAGCCGATTCTACGATAACAATAAACGGTGGAACGATTACCTGCTATCCTAAAGGAAATATAGTATTGGACGAAGTCGGCAGCGGTTATGATCCTTCCTATTGTGCAGGTATCGCATCGGATCAGGATATTGTTGTCAATAACGGTACAATCAAAATGGTAATATCCGAAACGGCTGTTGCAGGACGAGGTATCAAGGCAGACGGTTCAATAACTTTCAACGGCGGTAATGTAGATATAACTTCAAATGCAGGAGGCAATACGTATATTGACAGCACCGGAGCAACGGATTCTTACAAATCCTCCTGTATCAAAGCAGACGGAGATATAATGTTTTACGCAGGTAAATTCAATCTTATTGCCAACGGCAACGCAGGTAAATGTGCTAATGCAGACGGACAGATTATCTTCGGTCATAATGAAAAAGACATCGTACTTGAAGATATTGATGCTTCACCTGTATTTACGGCTGCAACAACGGGAGAAAGAATATTGGAAAGAGCAGGTACGGGCTGGATGGATGACGGAGATTATGCTAATCCTAAAGCCGTTAAAGCCAAAGGAAATCTATACGTGAATAGCGGTACATTGAACGTATCCACAAAAAATGACGGCGGTGAAGGATTAGAAAGTAAGGACACCGTATTTATTAACGGCGGAGTGCTGGTATTGAATACTTACGACGATGCTATAAACGGCAAAAACCACATACAAATAAACGGCGGTAAGACTTACGCTCATGCAACGGGAAATGATGCTATTGACGCCAACGGAACTTTGACTGTTACGGGAGGTTTGACCATTGCCGTAGGCTCTACCTCACCTGAAGAAGGATTTGATTGTGATAACAACCAATTTAAGATTACGGGCGGCACTTTAATCGGTATCGGTGGCGGAACATCAACACCTACATCAAGTGTTTGCACTCAAAACTCTCTTATATACAAGAGTCTGACGAACGGAACTGCATTAAATATCACCGATGCTGAAGGTAATGACATCCTGACCTTTCAAGTTCCTTCCATTTCCGGCAATCAAGGCGGATTCCCGGGTGGATGGAAATCTGAAACTGCAACTAAGGGACCCGGTGGCGGACCAGGAGGACAAGGCGACAGAGGATTGACATTGCTATTCTCTTCTCCTGATTTGGTAAATGGTACATACACAATCAAACAGGGAGGAACTGTCAGTGGCGGCACGCAATGGAACGGTTATTATACAGGAACAACTTACAGCGGCTCAACAACAACTAAGACTGTTACCATTTCAAACAGAGTAACCACTGCACAATAGATAGAATTTAACAATACAAGAAAAGGCTTGCAAAAATCAATACTTTGCAAGCCTTTTAATTATATCAAATCTTATAAAAAGTAAGTGTTTTCTCTATGAATCGGACAATCATACTTTATAGAATATATTTAAAACAATCAAGTTGCCGTCCGACAATTTGGAATAAGTACGAAAAACTATCCCCTATTATAAATATTCATTGTTTTGTCCATTCCCACCATAACAAAAGATTTAATAATATCATATATCTTTGAAATCTGTGGCTGTAATACGTTCATCTCTTCTTCAGAAAACTTACCGAGTACGAAATCTATTTGCTCGCCTCTGTGAAAATCATTGCCAATACCGAAACGCATTCTGTTGAAGTTTCCTGTTCCCAAAATTTCTATAATATTCTTTAATCCGTTATGACCTCCGTCCGAACCTTTATATCGCAAACGTAAAGTTCCTAACGGCAATGCCAAATCATCTACTATAATAAACAAATTTTCAAGTGGAATATTCTCCTTGTCAAGCCAATAACGTATAGCCTTACCGCTTAAATTCATATAGGTTGCAGGTTTTATCACAACAAGGCTTCTGCCCATCATCTTTGCTTCGCATTTGAAGGCATAACGATCGGAAGAAAACGAAACTTCTTTGTTGTTTGAAGAATCATTCTTTGAGTTTTTTTCATTGATTTGTCTGACCAAATCATCTACCACCATATATCCTATATTATGACGGGTTAAATCGTATTCTTTATCCGGATTTCCTAAACCGACTATCAGATATTTATTCATATCTTCTGATTTTGTTTTTGCTTTGAACAGCTTATGCAGAATATCGTGCAACATTATTCCCTTAAATAAATAACAGGCTGAATGTTTGTTGCAGCCTGTTATCCTGATGTAAAAAGAATGTTGAAATATACGTTAAATATTTCTTCCTTTTTTAATAAATTATTCGGCAGCAGCCTCTTCCGTTGCTGTAGCAGTGGCAGTTGCATTTCTTGTAGCACGAACCGTTACGACAACTGAAGATTTTACTTCCATAATCTCAACACCGTCAATCTTAATTTCATTGACCTTTATTCCCTGAGCAATACCCAATTTGCTGATGTCTAAAACTACTTCCTGAGGAATTGCAGCAGGCAGGCCGCAAAGACGAACTTTTCTAAGTTTTATTTGTAATTTTCCTCCTTGTAGTACGCCTGGAGCAGTACCTGTTGTTTTCACAGGAACAGCGATAGTAATCGGCTTATCGTCAAATATTCTCAAGAAATCTGCATGTAGCACCTCATCCGTAACAGGATGATATTGAATATCCTGAAGAATAGCCATTGATTTATTTCCGTCAATGGTCAATTCAACGTAATGAGTGTCCGGAGTAAATAATAATCCTTTAAAATCCTTTGCAGGAACTGCAAAAATAACTTGTTCCTCTTTTCCGCCGTAAAGAACACAAGGAACCATGTTCTCTCTTCTTAAAGCTTTAGCATCTTTTTTCCCTACGTTCTTTCTTGAAGAACCGCTCATTGATACTGTTTTCATTCTTTTTCTTTGTTATTTTAAATTACTATTGTGTTAAAAAAGTTTTGCAAAGTTACACCTTTTTTCTATAACAGCCAAATTATTAGAATTTTGTTTGCAATCCTACATGTTGAACAGCCTTTTCATACAATCCTGCTATGGATTCACAACTTTCAACTCTGCGAATAGCCTCTGCAAATATAGGAGCAACAGACAAAACTTTTATTTTGTTACTTTCTTTTCTTAAGGGAATAGTATCTGTTACTATTAATTCTTCCAAAACGGAAGCTTCTATCTTATTAACTGCCTCACCTGACAAAACAGGATGAGTAATCATTGCTCTAACATTTTTAGCACCGCTTTCTTTTATCAGTTTTGCTGCATTGCAAAGTGTACCGCCCGTGTCAATTATGTCATCTACTAAGATAATGTCCTTACCTGTTACATCACCTATTAATTGCATGGACGCAATCTCATTAGGACGAGAACGCTGTTTATGACACATCACAAAGCCTGTTCCTAAGATTTTGGCATATTGCGAAGCACGCTTTGCTCCACCCGCATCAGGAGAAGCAAACAATAAATTATCCAAATTGTTGTATATACCCCTTAAGTAAGGAATAAATATACTTGAAGCCTGAAGATGATCTACCGGAATATTGAAGAATCCTTGTATTTGATCTGCGTGCAAATCCATAGCCATCACTCGGTTTACTCCCGCAGCCTGTAACAAATCTGCCATCAATTTGGCAGTTATCGGAACTCTCGGTTTATCCTTCCTGTCCTGACGGGCAAAGCCGAAATACGGAATTACGGCTATGATCCTCTTTGCAGAAGCTCGTTTAGCTGCATCCACCATCATCAATAATTCCATTATATTATCTGACGGAGCAAAAGTTGACTGGATAATAAAAACATCGCAACCTCTTATGTTTTGTTCAAAAGAAGGCTGGAATTCACCGTCTGCATATTGCAAACATACACTTTCACCTAATGGCTTTTCATAAACTTCGGATATTTTCTCTGCCAAGTACTTACTTGCTCTACAGGAAAATAATGCGGTTGTGTCTTTCTGTATCTCTGACATTTTTTATCGGGTTATTATCATAAATCGTCCTTAAATTGGGGTTGCAAAATTATAAAAAATGCACATAACTAGAAAATTTTTACTAATAAATTTAAGGACATTCACACTAGTTTTCACAATAAACCCTCTATTCACCGAAATTCGCCATACAGCAAGACTACTACAATGTAAAGGATTAATATTCATGATAAATAACACAAAAACATAACCACAGGCAAAATGACGAAATCTTTATTTCTGCCGGCAATTAAACCGTTTGAATATATCAATTATTAGACACTTGCATTCGGAAAGGAACAAGAATCTGTAAATTCAAAATTATAATTTACAAATTATCAGAAGTTAAGACTATAAAAACACATCTATTCAGAATTTTTTTTATCGAAAATACTTGCATATTAAAAAAAAATTGTAATTTTGCAGTTTCAAACGAGCTTCTGTGGCGGAATTGGTAGACGCGCTAGACTCAAAATCTGGTGTCCGCAAGGGCTTAAGGGTTCAAGTCCCTTCAGAAGTACAAAAGGAGGATGGATGTTTGATCCGTCCTCTTGTTTTTTTGATATAAGCAACTATAACTACTAACTCTCCCTTACTCTCATTATACCTTTTTTGTCAATATCCTAATCTTTTATTTCTACTCTATCAATGCCCGTTAAAAGTTCCTTAGTTCTGCTATCGCAAAATGTAAATGAAAACAATAATCAAAAAAAATTCCAATTCAGCAATTATAAATTCCTTAAACAAAAGGAATACTTATCTTTGATAACTTTATTATTACACAACGTCAATTAGACACGTTTTTCTCTCATTGCAAAAGACTGTTCCATTTACGTACATTGATAGTCTTTTGCAGACACATATCCGTCAGATAGTTCCTCTCTGCATATATTTTCTTATTCTCAAATATCCCTCAGTGTGGCAACCCGACTGTTTTTATAATATTAGGACATTAATCATTCTGCAATTAAAACATGAACACAAAAGAACTTATATCTTAAGTTTTTTACGGAATTTACAAATAATGGACAATAATGCTTTTAACTCCAATGGCAATGAGTATCATTCCTCCTATAAAAAGGGCAAATGGAGGTTTCACGAAATTAACTCTTTCTCCGCTTTTCCAACCTATAAGCGAAAGGACAAAAGTAACTATTCCGATAATGAAACAAGCCAAAATGTTTTGCCCCACATTATGATTCATGATCATACCTATCCCCGTAACAAAGGCATCTATACTTGTTGCAATGCTCAAAAGTAAAAGTACTCTTATCTGACTTACATCAAAAGTCTTTGTTTTAATGGAATAAGATCGTGAGTCCATGACCATCTTCAATCCGATAATAAACAACAATGAAAAAGCCACCC
>JAFUYA010000105.1 GCA_017477025.1 Bacteroidales bacterium
ATTCAAATATGGCAATAGTTTTTTGTAAAGCATTGACTAATCCCTCAACATCTTCTATTTCATATTTATGGGAACTTTTTTCTGCTTTCTTTTGTAGATGACTTGATGATAACTCTATCGGAGCATTCGGAAATCCTGTTGATTGTAAAATACTTGATGGATAACCTAATTGATAAATATGGTCTTTTGGTAGTGTTCCGTCAATCTGTTGTTGCAGTTCCTCATTAAACTGTTTATTTACTTGCTCAACATCTTGTGTATTCTGAAATCTTACATCCTCTCCATTGACTTGGTCAAGTATTCTTTGAGCCTCTGCGTTGTCAATAATAACATTTTCTTCTCCGATGGCTTCTTTGAGTTTATCCACAACTGCATCTAACAACGCCTTATCTTCTGCCGTTGTTTCCTGTGTATCAGCAGTTATTTTTTGTTGTTTTACTTCTTCATTTCTTGCTGAAGTATCTGTTTGGCTTGTTGTTTGGCTTCCTCTTCCGTCAGGTTCGGATTGTTTTCCTGTAATTCTTCCGCTATCAGATTCTCTCTTACCGCCATTGCCAACATTAAGGCTTTGTTTAGTTCTGTTTCTTTGCTCATAATCCTGTATTCCTTTTATTGTTTCTTCTAATATCTGTTCTTTATTTTTCACTTGACCTGCTACTGAAAACATATCAACTTGTCCGTTGGCAGAATCTTGTGCATTTTCATTGTACGAAATTAATACTTTTTTCAATTTTCTGACCTTTTCAGAATTTAATAAATCTGATAAAAGTTGTACAGTCTTTGATTTTATATTACTCTCACCGAATATTCCTAATTGCGTGTAATGTTTCTTTAAATCCTCGCCTTGTTTTACACCCGATTGTTTGTGTGCTTCATAAACGGTTTTTATTGCTTCGTCTATCTCTTCTCTTAAGGAGTAATCACCTAACTTGGCATTTTGCAGTATTTGGTTTAATGCCGTTACAACCGTCTTTTTCATAAACGGCATAGCATTAATCATTCGTACGCTTTCTTCGTTAAGGGTTGCACCGATAAGAACGGTTTGTATATACTCTTTACCGCTTTCGTTGAATATTCCATCATTAAGATATTGTTCCACATCATTGCGTTGTATCTGTCCGTCCCTCTCTAAAAAAGTCAGTATATCATTTACGCCTTTTTTGTCTGACAAACACTCCGCAATACTGTCATAGTTATCTATAACCTGTGCAATCTGTCTTATTGTTTCAGGTTTGATAGTCTTACCTACTTTAACGGCTTTCTCAATATTGTTTTGACTTTTCTTTTCGTTTTGATTGAACTTTGCAAAGTTTTCGGTGGTGTAATCCATATTATTATCCAAAATAAAGACTAATCTCGGATGTTGCATAGCCTCAACATCTTCTCGAGTAAAGCCATACATTTGTGCATTTTCTTTCAAACTCTCCAAATAAGCACCGTCTTTGTTTTGCATTGCAGACAACTGCCCTGACATAGTGCGGTCATTACCTGACAATACTATACCGTTGTTATCTACGATAGGCATATCCGTAACGGCTCTGCCGTCATATTGTGTAGAACGTTGGATAACTTGATTTTGTGCTTGTTTATCTTTTTCGTAATCCCTGTCGTTAAGTGTCGTTCCGTCCTCACGGGTAGGAAATCCCTCACTTTGTGCAAAATTATGCTGTATGTCGTGGCTCGGTGTTATTCCCGTGCTTTCAATAAGAACGTATCTGCCTTTTATCTTTTCTCCGTTAGGCAAAACTTTTGTACCCTTATGTCCCTCTTTCTTATTCGTTTGTTCGTATCTTCTGCGTATTCCGTCTATACCGTCAGTACTTTGTTGATTGATTTTTTTCTTATTTTCCTTGTCAGTTTCATTTTTTGTTGTAACTTTGTCTTCGGAAATGCTTTGAGGTGCATCCGTGCCCTCTGATAAGGAATCAGACGTTTTTTCTTCCGAATCAGAGTATAAGCCTTGTCCTACGTCTGAAGTGGCAGAAATATCATCGGCGTATTTCCAAAGTATATTTCCTTTTTGAAGCAGATTTGATATTCTGCTTTTCCCTTTTTCTTGATTGGAAATCACCACTTCTCTATTATCTTTTGCTACGGTTACGGATGTAAAATAATAGAATCTGCTTCCGTCCTGTTTTTGAAACGCTTTAATGAATATATAAGAACTTTCTCTTTCTGTAGTTTGTCCGTCTTTTGCTTTGCTCTTATCTTCAATAATAACATCAGGAGTTTCAAGTGTAGGTTTTATCATACCTAACTTGCCGTCCCGTCCTTGTTTTGCAAGTTTTAAGTATTGGTTTTCTCCCATCTTTACTTCTCCAACAGGAGTATTTACAATACCGTCAGTTCCAAATTCTTTCTCCCAATTTTCAGGTGTCAATTCCATTTCTGGTGCAATCTCCGCCCTCTGTTCTATTTGAGAAATAAATTCTTCTGCCTGCTCTTTTGATAATGGTTTATTTGTTTCTGCACTTTCTTTTGATATTTCTTGAACTTCCGAACCGTTATAGGTAAATGTAAAATCTTGTTCGTCAAATCCGATTTCTTCGGCTAAATCACGGCTGCCGTTAGATTGTTTTACGTTCCGTGCAATAGTAATATTTCCGTTATCAATATCAACAACAGTACTCTCTTGTCCGATAAATTCAGGGGAAATATTCTGCGAGCCTTGATTGATAGTTATCTTATCGCCGACTTTTTAAACCGGTTATTTCTCCGATAGAATATGTTTGACCCGTTTCAAACGCAGGATTTGTTTGTGTCTGTTGTGTCTGTTCGGTTTGTTGCGAATAAGAACTCTCTGCACCGTTCTCCTGCCGGTGTGTCGGCATTATCTGTTCTACCGCAAACTGATTCCGATATGCTTCTAACCCGACCTCCATTCCCGTTGTATATCAACAGATTAAAAATCAGTATGATTTTTGGCAAAATCATTAGAAAAACTGCAGAAATCTTAATAATTTTTGTAGAAATCATTAAAAAAATTTCAGCAAACTTTATATCTATTTCGCAACAATTTATAATCAGTTCTCAATATGCTTACTTTCTGTACGGTATAAGCAAAAAAACTCATATCTTTTTCAGAAATGTCATAAAAAATCACGGTAATCAGTAATTTTTTTCATATCTTTGCGATTTGAATATCAAGATACGATACACTATATGAAAAGAACCGTTTATATAATACTTTCTGCAATCTTAACATTCTGCAACCTGACCGCTCTGGCAGACAACAATAAGGACGCTTTCAATGCAGGCGATGTAATAATGGAACATTTGGGAGACGAGCATTCATGGCATATCCTCACATGGAAAGACAAAGAAGTTGCAATTCCTTTACCTGTGATTTTGATAAATGACGGTAAACTTACATGCTTTATGTCCTCGCAATTTCATCATGGACACAATAGTTATAAGGGATTTAAAATCGGATCAAATAATGACGGCAAGGATCTTGGCGGGAAAATTATCTGCGTAGACAGCAATGATAACTACACAGGCAAAAAACCATTGGATTTTTCAATTACGAAAAACGTTCTGGGTATATTTATCATTGCAATCATTATTTGTTGCATTGTTTTATCTTCTGCAAAGCAGTCCAAACGACGTGAGGGCAAAGAACCGAAAGGTATGCAGACCGTAACGGAATATTTAGTAGAATTCATAAGTAAAGATATTGCCATCCCGTCAATCGGAGAAGGGGCTTACTTGAAATATATGAACTACTTGTTAAGCGTATTTACTTTCATTTTCTTATGCAATATCATGGGATTGTTACCATTTTTCCCGGGCGGAGCAAATATTACGGGAAATATTGCCGTTACACTGACATTAGCGTTATTTACCTTCATCATAACTCAATTTTCTACAACTAAAACTTTTTGGAAACATACCGTCAATCCCGATGTACCTGCATGGTTGAAAATACCTGTTCCTTTGATGCCTGTATTGGAATTTATCGAAATTTTTACAAAACCGTTTTCTTTAACTGTCCGACTGTTTGCAAATATAACCGCAGGTCACGTTATTATGCTCTCCCTTGTGTGTATTATATTCATCTTCGGGCATCAAAGCATTGTTTTAGGGTATAGTACAAGTATCATTCCTCTTATATTCTCCGTTTTCATGATGCTTATAGAAATGCTGGTTGCATTTATTCAGGCTTATGTATTCACTCTTTTATCCGCCATATACATAGGAATGGCGAGAGTACGACACTGAAATGCAAAACGAAATAATAACAAAACTCAATATTTTTATCCGCAAATACTACAAAAATCTTGTAGTCAGGGGTGTCATTTACTCACTGCTTTTACTTATCATCTTTTTTATCTGCCTGAATATCATAGAATATTTCGGCTGGACGGGAATAATATTCCGTACAACAGTTTTTTATGCCTACATATTTCTGACTGCCATCGTTTTATATATATGGGTAATCAGACCGCTTTTCAAACTATTCAAAATAGGAAAGACATTATCATACGAAGATGCTGCCAAAATCATAGGAAACCATTTCTCCGATGTGCAGGATAAACTATTGAATTTATTACAATTACAAGATATTTCAAAAAATAATAAAGATAATGATTTACTTTATGCTGCAATAGATCAGAAAACCACATTACTCTCTCCTATTCCGTTTCAAAAGGCAATTGACACAAAGAAAACAAAAGAATTTTCTAAATATCTTATAGGTGTAATTGCAATAGTTATATTGATAATATCGGTATTTCCTAAACTATTTTCAGAACCGAGCAAACGCTACATTAACCACAACACGTTTTATGAAAAACCTGCTCCTTTCAGTTTTGAAATAACCTCTCCGCTTAATGCAGTTCAACAGAACGATTATGATCTGAAAGTGCAAATAAGCGGTAAGATGCTGCCTGATAAGGTCAATGCCGTCATTGACGGTCAAAGTTTTGAAATGAAAAAACTTGACAATACGCATTTCTCTTATACCATTCCGCAGATTCAGAAAACCGTCGCCGTCCAGTTTGAAGCAGCGGATATATACAGCAAAATATACAACGTAATCGTAAATCCAAAACCGATATTGACGGATTTAAGTGCAGAGATTATTTATCCCGCATACACGAAAATTAAGAGTGAAAACATAACCAACGTTACCGATTTATCCGTTCCTCAGGGTACAAAAATTATTTGGCATTTGCATACAAAAGACTGCAATAAAATTACAGTAATGCAAAAGCAAACCGAACAGATGCAAAAAACAACGGAGAATAAATCGCATTTACTGATAACCGAGTACGAACCTGACAAAAAAGGACGCATAAACATTACTGCATCATACAATAAAAATACATCCGTTGTCATAAAGACAAGAAATGAATACACCGTTTCTGCAGACAGTATTGAATTTAACATCAATACTATTGCTGATGAAAGACCGTCTGTAGCTGTTATTGAACAAAAAGATTCCGTTATCATCAACAACATATATTTCCGCGGTCAGATTAGAGATGACTACGGATTTTCCAATCTGACTTTCACAGTAAAAATTACACCTCAAGGTTTTTCAGAGGCGAAATTGTATACTAAAAAGTTACCGCTTACCGACAATGAAAATACTCAGGATTTTTATCATACTGAAAATCTGGAAGAATACCGTATAAAACAGGGCGATAAGGTAGATTATTGGTTTGAAGTATGGGATAATGATGCTATAAACGGTGCAAAAAGCAGTAAATCTCAAACATTCACTATAGATATTCCTACAGAAAAACAATTGGATGAAAGATTGGGTAAGAACAATGAAGATATAAAACATCAAGCAGATAAAACAATCGATGAGATTCATAAAT
>JAFUYA010000008.1 GCA_017477025.1 Bacteroidales bacterium
AAGATTGGGGCTGTGTTAATGATTTCTCCTATTATTCTTTGTCCGTTGCCATCGTTGTTGTTGTCGGACATGCCTTACCTGTTTTTGCAGGTTTTAAAGGAGGTAAAGGTGTTGCTACAATGCTGGGAGCGGTTATAGGACTTTTCAACAATATTATTCCTTTTGTTTTAGCCGTGTTCATTCTTACGTTTATCCTTACCAAGTATATCTCCGTTTCTTCCATGGCTGCGGCAATAAGTTTCCCTATATTGTATCTGACGAGCAAACTTTGGTTGCCTAAACATGAAGATATAACGTTGTCCATGGCGATTTTTTCCGTTATTGTGGCTGTTTTTATCCTTTGGACTCACAGAAAAAACATCAAACGGTTAAGAAACCATGAAGAACCGAAGTTTAAGTTTAAGAAAAGTGTAAATACGGAAAATAAAAATTGATAATTTTATTAATGAATTCCGTTGCCGTGATACTGCAATCGGTGCATGGGAACGGAAAAATAAAAAAATAGTATAACAAATGAAGAAGACAATTTTGGCGGTTTGTTCATCAGCCTTCCTTATTTTTGCAGGATGCGGCAAAAGTGATGTAAAGAATATTCTACTTGACGATTGGGATACACCTTTCGGCACGGTTCCTTTTGATAGCATAAAAACGAGTGATTATGAGCCTGCAATAGTTGAGGCAATTAAGATTCACAATAAAGAAATAGATTCAATAATTAACAATAGTGAGAAACCGACGTTTGACAATACGGTTGCAGCGTTGGATTACAGCGGAAGACTGTTGTCCCGTGTGGTTTTGGTATATGAAAATATGATAGGATGTAACACAAATGAGGAGTTGCAGAAATTACAGGAGAAAATATCTCCTGTGTTGTCCCTACATGAAACGGAAATTCGTTTGAATGATAAGTTGTTCAACAGAATCAAGACTGTATGGGATAACCGTAGTAAAGCAAATCTTAACGAAGAACAACTGCATTTGTTGAATAAAACGTATAATTCATTTGTCCGTAACGGAGCTTTGCTCGGTAAGGATAAAAAAGAGGAATTGAAAAAAATAAACGAGCAATTGGTTTCTTTGAATGACAAATATAACGCAAACGTTTTGGCTGAAACCAAAAACTATAAGTTAGTTGTGTCGGATGAAAAGGAAATAGAGGGACTTCCTCAGTGGCTTAAGGATAATGCAGCCGCAACGGCTAAAGATTGTCAGCAGGAAGGCAAATGGGTTTTCACTCTTGACAATTCCAGTGTTTTACCGTTTTTGACTTATTGCTCAAATAGAAAATTGCGTCAGCAGATTTTTGAAGCCAGAATCGGCAGAGCAAATAACTCTAACCAATATGACAACAATAAGATTACGGAACAGATTCTGCATTTACGCAGTGAGATGGCGAATTTGTTAGGATATGACAATTTTGCTGCATGGCAGTTGGAAGAACGTATGGCCAAGACTCCAAAGACGGCAGATTCCTTACTTGAAACTTGTTTAAAATATTCGGTTAAGGCTGCTAAAAAAGATATAAGCGAATTTCAGGCTATGCTTTCCAAAGATGAGAAAGGTGCCGTGTTGGAAGGTTGGGATATGTATTATTATGCTGAAAAACTTAAAAAACAACGCTATGATTTTGACGAAGAACAGACGCGTCCTTACTTTGAAATAGAGAATGTTAAGCAGGGTTGTTTCAATAATATTACACGTCTGTACGGATTGACCTTTACAAAGTTGGATAATATTCAAACATACGCCGATGATGTGGATGTTTATGAGGTTAAAGACGAAAAAGGCAATCATAAAGGAATACTTTATTTTGATGCTTTCATACGTAACGGTAAGCAAGGCGGAGCATGGTGTACGGTCTTCACGCCTCAGTACAAATACAAGGGACAAAACGTTACTCCTATCGTACAAGTATGTTTCAATTATGCTAAACAAAACGGCAGAACGACACTTACTGCCGATGAAGCCTTGACGGTATTTCACGAAATGGGACATGCTACCAATGAATTCCTTTCAGACGGTACTTATATCTCAACTTCAGGAACTAACGTACCTACCGATTTTGTAGAATGCCCCTCACAGTTGGCAGAACATTGGTGTATGCAACCTGAGGTATTGAAAACTTATGCAAAGAACGAAAAAGGTGAAGTTATACCGCAGGATTTGGTGGCAAAGATGCAAAGAGCGGAGAATTTTAACCAAGGATTTATGTTCAGTGAGTTACTTGCCGCTGCTTATTTGGATATGCAGATGCATAAACTGACTGTTAATGATACTATTTCTTTACAAGATTTTGAAAAGGAGGCAATGCAGAGAATAGATATGCCGAAACAGATTCCTCCGCGTTATAGAAGTACGTATTTTACCCATGTTTTCGGGGGCGGATACTCTGCAGGATATTATTGTTATACATACAGCGAGATGCTTGACGCAGATGCTTTTATGGCTTGGAAAGAAACGGGTGATATTTTCAATAAACAGGTTAGCGATAAATTCAAGGAGTTTGTTCTTTCCAAAGGCGGAACTAACGATGCCGCTGAACAATATCGCAGATTCAGAGGAAAAGATCCCGATATGAAATATCTTTTGATGCAAAGGGGAATGCTCTGAAAATATTTCAGTTGATAATTTCATATCAAAAGCGGATATAAAAATAAAGTGCCGAAAGAAAAATCTGTTCTTAAAAAAGAATGTACTGTTTTCAAAAAAGAGTTTTTTCTTTCGGCATTCTATTTGACGGACAAGTCAATATTTTACCGTTAATTGAAAATCGGAGGGAATGAAAAAACAAATAATAACATTGTTGTCGCTTTACGCTTTTTGGATTCTGATGTTTTTGGTTCAGAAACCTTTGTTCATGCTGTTCAACAGGGTAGAGGGTGCAGTGTTTGCAGATTGGATAGACGTAATAACTCACGGTTTTATTCTGGATTTTTGTTTTGCGGCATACTTTCTTTTTATTCCGTTATTGTTGTCGATAGTCAATAATTTTATTGCTTTTAATATCAAAAAGTTTCTTTACTTTTATAATGTAATCTTAGCCGTTGCGGTAACGATTATATTTTCCGTTGATTGCGTTTTATACAATTATTGGGGTTTTCGTATAGATGCAACTTTGTTTTTTTACCTCAGAGATTTTTCTGAAAGTCTTAACAGCGTAACATTTAATGATGTATTGAAATTTTTATTGATTGCCCTACCTTATTTTCTTATTGTTTTCTTTACTTATAAATATATGGCAAAGAGATTGGAAAACGGAAATAAAGAATCGGAAAGAAATAAAGGTATGTTACAAAAAATTCTCTCATCATTACTACTTGTCGTTTTCATTCCCGTATTGATCGTTTGCACTCGTGGAGGTTTATCAACGGCAACGGCAAATGTGGGAATGGTGTATTACTGCGATAATCAAAAACTAAATCTTGCCGCTGTCAATCCCGCATTTAACTTGGTGTATTCTTTGACAAAAAACGAGGATTTCGGAAGTAAGTATCAGTTTTATGATGAAGAGTTTTGTAAGAGAGAGTTTTTGAAACTATTACCGCAAGATGATACCGTCAAATCAAACAATGTCAAAGCGGATTCCACATTTCTCAAACAAAATCGCCCTAATATCTTGGTAATCATACTTGAAAGTTTTTCTGGCAGACTGATTGGTGCGGTAAATGGTAGATTGGCAACATACGAAGGTAAAGAAGTAACTCCGAATTTAAATAATATAGCCGAACATTCAATAGTTTTTACGCAGGCTTACAGCAACGGGATGAGAACCGACAGAGGAATTGTATCAATTCTTACAGGTTTTTTAGCACAACCTGACATGTCCGTGATAAAATATCCGGAGAAAACTGCAACTTTGCCGTCTTTTGCGAAGAGTTTAAACAAAGCAGGATATTATTCCGAGATGATTTACGGCGGAGATGTGAATTTTGCCAATATGCGTTCATTCTTTTTCGGCAGCGGTTACAAAAATGTGGTGGATTATAAAGATTTTCCTGCAAAAGACAAATTGAGTAAGTGGGGAGTTGATGATGCTAAGATGTTTTCTTATTTGAAAAAACGCTTATTTGAGTATGATAAGAGCAAACCTTTCTTTACTACTTTTCTGACTCTTTCATCTCACGAGCCTTTTGACGTAAGTATGCATAAGTTTGAGGATAAATACGTCAACAGTGTAGCCTATACGGATTCGTGTATAGGCAGTTTTATAAGTTCTTTAAAACAAACACCGTTATGGAATAATACATTAGTTGTATTAGTTGCGGATCATGCAAGTAAATTACCAGGGAATACACAGCCTCAAGATATTGATTATTATCATATTCCCGTTATTTTCACCGGCGGAGTTATTAAACGGCCTTTGAAAGTTGAAAGATTAATGAATCAAACCGACATACCGGCTACCGTACTTGTGGCAATGAATTTGCCGACAAATGAATTTATCTACTCAAGAAATATCTTTGATGCCGAATCTTTGAATTATGCTTTCTTCGTATATACTAACGGTTTCGGATTTTTAGACGACAGCGGCGTAACATTTTGGGATAATGATGCGGGTAAATGTGTTTATGGAGCGGATGAACAAAGAGAAATGAAAGGAAAAGTACTTCTACAAACGCTTTATAAAGATATTTCTAAAAGATAACACATTTTTTTTGTAATGACAACACACAAAATTTGCAACGAGGGATATTATGACAACGAAAGATATATTAAGTGCATTTTTATGGCTCGGCAGGGATATAAAATCTAATATAGATTCCGATGATTATGAAAATATGATGCTTGAGGCAGAACAAAAGAATCCGTGGTTTGAAAAGAGTCAGACAAAGATTGCCATTTTGAATTTGACTCATATTATTGATACCGTAGAAAATGAACCGCTGTTGAAACGACCTTGTGAAGTATCGGATAATAAAGAAATACTTATTGTGTGTGCAGGAAATATTCCTGCGGTTGCTTTCCATGACATAATGTGTGTAATACTCAGCGGCAACAGGGCAATGGTTAAATTGTCAAGTAATGATGACGTAATAATACCTTTTTTGTTCAACAGGCTGACAACAAAATTTCCCTTTCTGCAAACACAAATGGCAATATTCAACTCTGCACTTTCTTTATCCGATACGGAATGCAAAGGAGTTATAGCCACGGGTAGCGATTCTTCGGCTCTTGTCTTTGAACAGTATTTTAAAAACATTCCGCATATTATACGAAAAAGCCGTTATTCTTGTGCAGTAATAACACCGAAAGATGACATCAGCGGTTTGGAAGATGATATTTGTCTGTATTTCGGACAGGGTTGCAGGAGCATTTCGCATTTGTTTGTTCCTATCGGATACGATTTCAGCGTATTGATTGAGAAACTGAAAAAGTATTCTTACTTTGCAAATCACAATAAATACCGCAATAATTTGGACTACCAAAAAGCAATAATGATGATGAATAATATTCATTTTATCAATGCAGATGCGGTATTGTTGAGAGAGAATAAAGAATTGTATTCCCCGATCGGTGTTGTCAATTATAGTTTCTATAAGAACATGGTCGAAATAGAAAAAATTATTGAGTCGGAAAATGACAATATTCAGTGCGTTGCGTTCTCCGAAAGTATGTTTTCTGAAATTAATCTTCCAAATAAAGTTTGTTTTTCCGATACACAGAAGCCCGGATTTACCGATTATGCAGACGGAATAAATATCTTGGAGTGGATTTATTCCTTTTGAAAATCAAATAGTTAAATAACAGAAAAAAAAAGTCCGTGATTTTCGCAGTTTTCTTAATGATTTCTGCGATTTTTTTAATGAAAATTTTGAAAATCATAGTGAATTCTTTTTGCAAAAAATAGTATATTTGCAGTTTGATAAATATACGTACTTTTATGAGCGAGAAAGAGAAAATAAATACACTGAAAGATATTGTACTAAGGGAAGATGCTGCATCCGAAGAGGTAAAACAAAACGAGATTGCCGTTTTAAGAAATAAAATTGAGGAAAAGAACAGAAAAATAGAATACCTTGAGGAACGTAACAGACGGAAAAAGACGGCTGTCATTTGGTTAAGTATACTATTGGGCTTGGTTGTTGTTGCGTTATGCTCCGTTTTGATATTTGCCTATACGAATAATTACCGTTTTTCCACAGAGGAAATATCTGACGATATGCAAACTT
>JAFUYA010000106.1 GCA_017477025.1 Bacteroidales bacterium
ACGCATAAATGCGTACCTTTCAGAAGTTGCTCGTGGTTACAGAAACAATGCTTTTGTCGCAGATGTCTTATTCCCGACCATCTATTCTGAAAAAGAGAAAATTGATATTTTTCAATTTAACAAAGAAGCGTTCAATATCTACGATACTGAAAGAGCAATTCGTGCAAACTCTAATGTAATTTCTCCGCAGGGTTTCTCAAAACATACTGCAACATTAACAGAACACGACCTTTCATATCCTATCGATTACAGAGAAGAACAGGAAGCAGAAAAAGTTAAATTGCAATTACACGCAACTAATGTTGTAACTAACGGTTTGCAATTAAAACACGAAAAGGAATGTGCTGATTTGGCACAAGATCCGGCAAAATATGCTAATTCAAATAAGATTGTTTTATCAGGAACATCTTGTTTCAATTGGAAGAAATCAGATCCGCAGGGTGTTGTTGATGATGCAAAAAATGCAGTTTCATCTAAAATCGCACAAGATCCTAACACTATGGTTATAGGTGAAGATGCTTGGCGTGTGTTGAAAAGAAATTCTCAATTAAAAGGACTTATTTCAGATAATCAAAACAAATTGATTACTCTCGATTTATTAAAACAATTCTTTGAAATTGAAAATATTGTTATTGGTAAATCAATATTCGCCGATGCTAACGGTAATTTCACTCGCATTTGGCAAGATAACATTATCTTGGCTTATGTTCCGAATTTAGGTGAATCAAGAACAGAATACGATCCGTCTTACGGTTATACTGTTCGCAAAAAAGATTCCTTAAATGTTGACGAATACAACGAAAAAGGCAACAAAGTTAAATATATCAGAGCGACTGATATTTACACTCCGTTTTTGGTCGGTGCGGAGGCAGGTTACTTAATTTCAGGAACTAATGATCCAAATTACGATCCTGACAATGATCAATAAGGATAAATTCTAATGGCTAAATATAAGATTAAAAACACCAACATTCTTCATGATGGAAAAATCAGAAAAGAAGGTTCTGTTGTTGAATTAACAGACGAACAAGCAAAAAAACTTGAAGGGTTTGTTGAATTGGTGAAAGAAAAAGCACCTGCAAAACAAACAAATGAAAAAACAAAAACAGAAACAAAAAAGCTTGATGTAAAAACTGAAGGTGAAGGTCAAGACGGAGGTGAATCAAATGGCAAATAAGTTATACCAACCTTTATTGATTGAATCCGTAAAAGCAACTGCAAACATCGAACAACACAGATTTATCGGCTTTAATGGTGCTTATTGCGGAGCCGGTGCAAAGGCTCTCGGTGTTTCTGATGTATCTATTGAAAACGGTCAATATGCACCAGTTGCCGTTTTAGGGACTTTGCTTGTTTTATCGGGTGGTACGATTACTGCCGGCGATCCTGTGGCATCTGATGCCAACGGTAAAGCTGTTGTTGCTACAGGAAGTGCTTTAATTAACGGTTATGCTCAAGATTCAGTTACGGAAGGTCAAGAAGTTAGAGTTTTGAGAGGAATCTAATGGATTATTGCACGATCGAGGACATTGATACACACATCTCTACCCCTACCCTTATCCAGCTGACAAATGATGATGGTGAGGAGACTGTCGATCGTGAAGTGGCAACAGAAGCCATTGTTTACTCTTCTGCTATCATCGATGGGTATCTGCGAGGCAGATATACTCTGCCGTTGGATACCCATTTCCCTTTACTTCGTATCTTGGCTATTGATTTAAGTGTTTATCGTTTATACGCAAGACGTATGGCTGATGAAATGCCTGAAGTCATAGAGAGTGCTTATAAAAATGCAATTGCCACTTTAAGAGATATTCAAAAAGGAATTATATCCCTGCAAGCAGAGAATGACTTACTTGAATCATCAAGTTTCAATCCTGACGAATACCGAACAAATAAAACTCTTCTTGATAAGTTATTCGGAAAGCAAAAATTAAGTGAATATTAGAACTGTTGAAAATGCAATTATTGAAAAACTAAAACTCTCATTCCCTGAAATATTGGTTGAGGGTTTCCCGGATAAACCGAGTGAATTTATTTTATTACACCAAATAGGAGCATTGCTTGTTCATTATCAGGGAAGTAATTACACCTCAACACAGGCTCTCGGATTTGTAACTCAAGTAAATCAAAAAGAATTTTCTGTAACTATCGTCACAAGAAACCTCCGAAACAATAACGGAGCTTATGAATACCTCGATAATGTTAAAGCCGTATTAAGTGGATTTCAAATAGATGAATGTACATCTCTAATCCCCACAAAAGATTATTTTATTTCGGAAAACAAAGGAATTTGGCAGTACGGAATAAACTTCACACTAAAAACTCAAAATATACAAGAATTATAACCCCATAGGAGGATAAAATATGCCTGCATCATTTTTACATGGCGTTGAAACAATAGAAATTACAAAGGGTGCAAGAACTATTCAAACCGTAAAAACTGCGGTCATTGGTATTATAGGAACTGCTCCGATAGATGATGTTGAAGAACAATATAGAACTATAAATGAACCGACTTTAATTCTTAATGAAACAGAAGCGGTCAGATATTTCGGACAATCGAAAGCCGGATTTACAATACCTGATGCACTTGATGCAATGTTTGATCAGGGAGCAGGAATTGCAATCGTAATTAATGTTTTTGATCCATCAAAACACGAGTCTGTTGAAGATGTCGCTCTTTCAGATATTATCGGAGGAATTGATGCAATAACAGGTAAAAGAAAAGGATTAAAAGCATTTGAAGATTGTTATTCTTTATTCGGATATTATCCTAAAACTTTAATCGCTCCTGTATTTTGTGAAAATACAGCAATCGTTTCTGAAATGAATGTAATTTGTAATAAAATCAGAGCGATTGGTATTGTTGATGCTCCTGTTGGCACAACAGTTCAGGAAGCAATAACAGGAAGAGGTTCACAGGGAACGATTAACTTTAATACCTCTTCAGAGCGTATTATTCTATGTTATCCACATTTAAAAGTTTACGATACTGAAACAGATACAATTAAACTGCAACCTTATTCACAAAGACTCGCAGGAGTAATTGCCGCTAAAGATATTGAAAAAGGTTATCATTGGTCTCCTTCAAACACAGAAATAAAAGGAATTGTTGGTGTTGAAAAACAATTAACATCAATGATTAATGATCCGACTTCTGAAGTAAACACTCTGAACGAAGCCGGAATTGTAACTGTGTTTAATTCCTTTGGTACGGGATTCAGAACTTGGGGAAACAGATCAGCGGCATTCCCAACAAACACTCTTCCGACTAATTTTATAAATGTCAGAAGAACCGCTGACATCCTGCACGAGTCTGTTGAATATTCAATGTTACAATTCATTGATTATCCGATAGACAACGGTTTAATCGATTCTATCTGCGAAACGGTTAACCAGTTTATAAGAACTCTTATAGGTAGAGGTGCATTAATTGATGGCAAATGTACCTTTAACCAAGACAAAAACCCAACAACGGAACTTGCTAACGGTCATCTACTCTTCGATATTGAATTTATGCCTCCGACACCTGCGGAACGCATAACCTTTGAATCGTTTATTGATATCGAATTGTTGAAATCGTTAGGAGCATCTTAATGTACGCAATAGTAAATGACGAGGAAAATTTAGAAGTTCACACAGACGAAAACGATAGTTGTTTCTTATGCAAGAACGTTTATAAATGCCCTCTTATCCAAGCCATCAGTAAGGAATATGTGATACTGCATTATTCAGAAATTGAAATCACGAAATGCGGTCTATTCAAAAAGTAGCGGATTTTCGGAAGGGTGAGCGATAGCGAAACCCGTAAGAGCAAATAGCCTGATGGAGTGCAAAAATTTCGACAGAAATTTTGGAACGAAATGAAAGGCTATGCGTACCCGAATAATCCAAGAGAATTACTTAACCCCAAAGGAAATATTATGTCGAAGATTGAGATTAACAAACTAACAAATGCCAATGTTTATTTGGATGGTGTAAATCTGCTCGGTCGTGCAGAAGAAGTTCAACTACCGCAAATTAAACACAAAATGGCAGAACACAAAGCTCTCGGTATGGTAGGTTCAGCCGAATTTTTTGCCGGCATAGATAAAATGGAATGCAAGATTAAGTGGAACGCACTATATCCTGCTGTTTTGAGGACTTGTTCAAATCCGTTTACTGCCGCAATGATTCAGGTCAGAGCATCTCTTGAAACTTATAACGGAGCCGGAAGAATATCTGAAGTCCCTGCAACAGCATTTATAATCGGAACATTTAAAGAGTTTCCGCTCGGTAATATTAAACCTCAAGAAAATGCCGAATACGAAACAACGATGTCCGTTACTTATGCAAAGTTAATCGTTGATAAACAGGAAGTCTTTGAAATTGATGTCCTGCAAAATATCTACAAAGTCGGAATGATTGATGTATTGAGCAAGTTCAAAAAGAATATAGGTGCATAAGTTGGAAGATTCGGTTCTTAAACAAAAAGGTATGAAGAAAGGGATTACGGAGGAAATTGCCACTCGCAAACGTGCGTTGAATTTTTATTCTTTGGCTAATATCCTCCCCGATCCTGATATTGTCTTAAAAAAGCAAGGCAAAGACATTAGGATTTACAAAGAATTACTCTGTGATCCGCACGTCTTTGCTTGCACTCAATCACGCAAAGCCGGTGTTTTATCTTTGGATTGGGAAATAAACAGAGGTCTTGATAAGGATCAAAACGCAGAAGATATTGAAAATCTATTAAAAAAGTTAGACATACAAAAACTTATATCTGATATTTTAGATGCAACACAGTTTGGTTTTCAGCCTCTTGAAATTATATGGAAGAGAGATAAATCAGGTCATATTATGCCTGAAAGAGTTGTTGCAAAGCCTCCTGAATGGTTTTGTTTTGATGATGATAATAATCTCAAATTCAGAACTAAAGAGAATTATTACGGCGAAATTGTCCCTAATAAAAAGTTCCTGCTTGCACAGAATAATCCATCATATAATAATCCATACGGTGAACGCACGCTCTCTCGTGTCTTTTGGAATGTAACCTTTAAAAAAGGCGGATTAAAATTTTGGGTTGTGTTTACAGAAAAATACGGAATGCCTCACTTAATTGGTAAACACCCAAGAGGATCAACCAAAGAAGAGACAAACTCTCTTGCTGATATGCTTGAAGATATGGTGCAAGATGCCATTGCGGTTATTCCTGATGATTCATCTATTGAGATTCAGGAAGCAAGCAAATCATCATCTGCCGAAATTTATGAAAAACTAATCGATAAAATGAACACCGAGATATCTAAAGCAATTCTCGGTCAAACTTTAACAACTGAAATCGGATCAACCGGAAGTTATGCCGCATCAAATACGCATATGCAAGTCCGTCAGGATATTGTTGATTCAGATAAAAAACTTGTTGAAGGTGTTATAAATCAACTGATTCAATGGATTTATGAAATTAATTTTGCAAATGCTGAAGTTCCTGTTTTTGAATTATATGAGCCTGAAGATGTGGATTTAAATTTGGCTCAAAGAGATAAAATCCTTTCTGACACAGGAGTTAAATTTACAAAAGAGTATTTCATTAAAAATTATGGTCTTGAAGAGGAGGATTTTGATATTAGGGAAGACATTATCCCTACAAGTCCTAACTTTAAAGAATTTAAGGAAGAGGAAGATAAACTTGTTCCCGGACAGGCTCAAATCGAGAATTTATTTAAATTTATAACTGAAGGTGATTTAAATAAACAGGCTCAAAGTATGCTCTCACCTTTAATAAAACTCTTTGAATCTTGTGAGAATTACGAAGAAGCATTTGAATTGCTGACAGATAAGAATCTGCACAGCAAAAAATTTGAAGAGACTATTCAAAAAGCATTATTCCTTTGCGAATTACAGGGAAGGAGTGATGGATTAGATGAATAAACAATTAACTTTTTTTGATTTTTTCTCTGGAATTGGCGGTTTCAGGATAGGACTTGAAAGAGCCGGATTTAAATGCGTTGGATATTGCGACAACGATAAACACGCTAATAAACTATACAGTAATTATTTTAATACAGAAGAGGAGTGTTTTTTTAATGACATCACAACAATCAATACAACAGAACTCCCCGATTTCGATATCTTATGTGGCGGATTTCCTTGCCAATCTTTTTCGATTGCAGGAAAAAGACGAGGATTTGAAGACACAAGAGGCACAATGTTTTTTGAAGTCGCACGGATTCTCAAAGACAAAAAACCCAAATATTTTATTCTCGAAAACGTTAAAGGCTTACTTAATCACGATGGAGGAAGAACTTTCCAAACAATACTTAAAATTCTCTCCGACATTGGGTATAAAGTGCAATGGCAATTACTTAATTCTAAGTTCTTCGGCGTTCCTCAAAACCGAGAACGTGTCTACATTGTTGGATGTTATGGAGACGAATGTATCGGAAAAATATTTCCTATCAGCGGAGCAAGCGGCAAAAATACTTGCACAGGTTCAAAAGGAAGCATAGTTTATTGGAAAAACAGTAAAGAAAAATGGGTTAATGAAGAGAGAAACGAAGTCGGAACAATTCGCACTCAAAGTGATTTATGCCGCCAACCTTTATTAAAACAATTAGATGAAACAAAAAATAAATCGCAGGGACATAGAATTTATGATCCTTCAGGTATTGGTTCATGTTTAACTGCAAATGGTGGTGGACAGGGTGGTAAAGCCGGACTCTATTATGTAAAAAATGGAACTAAAAAAGGTTATGACGAAGCTCATGTAGGTGATGGAATAAGTCTTGCATACCCACATTCTAAACTTCGCAGAGGCAGAGTGGGTAAAGGTTGTTCCCAAACACTTGATACATCCTGCAATATGGGAACGATAGATAATTACAGAATAAGACGATTAACACCGCTTGAATGTTTCCGTCTTCAAGGATTCCCTGATGATATGGTTGAATGCGGCCGAAAAATAGGACTTGTTGATGGACATTTATACAAAATGGCAGGAAATGCTGTAACTGTTAATGTAATAGAAACTGTTGCAAGAAAATTAGCAGAGGTTGTATATGGTACAACTTAAAAGTTTATTCAAACTCGCACCCTCTTTGGCAATAAAATATTTCAAGAATAAAAACAATAAGTTTACTTGGGACTG
>JAFUYA010000009.1 GCA_017477025.1 Bacteroidales bacterium
AAATTTTAGTATCAACTAAAAAAATGTATATGAACAAGAACAAGTAGAACAAACAGAGTTTATTTGTTAAACTTGATTTTTAATTTCTCAATCATATCCTTACTCATTGATTGTAAATCATAAGCAGGTTTAAATCCCCATTCGTTTCTTGCACAAGAATCGTCCATCCAATTAGGCCATGAGTCTGCAATGCTTTGTTTTACAGGGTCAATCTCGTAAGTCATCTTAAAGTCAGGATAGTATTTCTTAACCTCGTTGTATATTTCTTCAGGATCGAAATGCATAGCCGTAACGTTAAATGAATTACGGTGAATAAGTTTTGAAGGATCGGCCTCCATAATATTGATAGCGGCATTCAATGCATCCGGCATATACATCATATCCAATTGCGTACCTTGTTTTAAAGGACAAATGAAATCTTCTCCTTTAACGGCAGCATAATAAATATCGACAGCATAGTCTGTAGTACCGCCACCCGGAGGACAAACATAAGAAATAAGTCCCGGAAAACGTACTGAACGAGCATCAACACCGAAACGTTTGTAATAATAATCACCTAACAATTCACCCGTTACTTTGGTTACACCGTAAATGGTTTGAGGCCTTTGAACAGTGTCTTGAGGCGTACCGTCCAACGGTGTAGTAGGACCGAAAGCACCTATGGATGAAGGAGTAAATAAAGCACAGTGTTTCTCTCTTGCTATTTCCAAGCAGTTGATTAAAGCACCCATACCTACATTCCAACCTAACATAGGATTCTTTTCGGCAGTTGCAGACAAAATGGCAACCAAATTGTATATGGAGTCAATATCGTATTTATTAACTATATCCGCTATCTCCTTAGCGTTGCAGGCATCTACTTTGTCAGTAGGACCGCTTTGTTTGATTGCAGAGGTCAGACGGTCAGGATTCAAATCCGTTGCAACAACGTTGGAATCTCCATAGACCTCTCTTAATCTCATAGTAAGTTCCGAACCTATCTGTCCGCCGGAGCCTAACACCAATATTTTTTTCATTGGAATAAGTTTGGTTTTCTTTGTTTATATGTTATTGTTTATTTTAAAACTCCCAATTTCTTTGCAATCTTAACGAATGCATCAACGCATTTATCCAATTGTTGTTTAGTATGAGCAGCACTGACCTGAACACGGATACGTGCCTGTCCCTTAGGAACTACAGGATAGTAGAATCCGGTAACGTAAATACCCTCATTGCTCAACTCTGCGGCAAATTTCTGTGACAAAGGTGCGTCATAAAGCATAACGGCACAGATAGCAGATTGTGTAGGTTTAATGTCAAAGCCTGCGGCTTTCATCTTTTCAACGAAATAAGCAGTATTGTCGTGAAGAATATCCTGCAATTTGTTATCTCTTGTTATTATATCCAAAGTCTTTATGGCAGCAGCGGCAACCATAGGAGGAATAGAGTTGGAGAACAAGTAAGGACGGGAACGCTGACGCAACATTTCTATGATTTCTTTCTTACCTGTTGTAAATCCGCCTACTGCACCGCCGAAGGCTTTGCCCAAAGTACCGGTTAAAATCTCAATCTTTCCTCTCAAATTATATTGTTCGGTTGTTCCTCTACCCGTTGCACCTACAACACCTGCAGAATGTGATTCATCAACCATTACCAAAGCGTCGTATTTGTTAGCCAATTCGTAAATCTTATCGACAGGAGCAACGTTACCGTCCATAGAAAATACTCCGTCCGTACAGATTATTCTGTGGCGACAATCTTTTGCAGCGATAAGTTGTCTTTCCAAATCTTCCATATCAGCATTTGCATAACGGAAACGTTTAGCCTTGCAAAGTCTTACGCCGTCAATGATGGAAGCGTGGTTCAAAGCATCCGAAATGATGGCATCCTGTTCTCCGAACAAAGGTTCGAATACACCGCCGTTAGCATCGAAACAAGCAGCATAAAGAATGGTATCTTCGGTTCCGAAGAATTCTGCTATTCTTCTTTCCAATTCTTTGTGCAAATCACCCGTACCGCAGATGAAACGTACGGAACTCATTCCGTAACCTCTTTCATCCATAGCCTTTTTAGCAGCCTCTATCAACTCCTTATTGTCCGCCAATCCCAAATAGTTGTTAGCACAGAAGTTCAATACGTCGCCTTCGTCTTTTGTTTTGATTTGAGAAGACTGCGGAGTGATTATAATACGTTCGTTCTTATACAATCCGTCATCCTTTATCTGTTGGATTTCTTTTTGCAAATATGCCTGAAAGTTATTGTACATAGCATTAAGTTTTATTTTGTTTATCTACTTTATTTTCTTAATGTTAAGGAATGAATCTTAAAGATTTTTCCCATGTTTTAAGTAAAGAGTCGGGCTTTATAAAAAAGAGGCTCGGCATGATTTACTGAATACGAAATTTTCTTAAAAACACCTTTTCTAAACACCGTAAAACATCCTTACAAAGAGGGAAGTTTCAGACTGCAAAGATACGAAATTTTTTTGATATAGGGACAAAAAAGAACAAAATATTAAAATATTTTTCTAATTTTGCATTTTCATTAATGAACACTTCAAAAATCATTGTAAAAACGTTTTTGTTTGTTTCGTGAAAACGTATTATAAGACTCTTAAAAACGCAGTAAAAAGCGGTAGAAAGAGAGAAAAAAGGTAGAGAAAACAATGAAAAGGGTAGAGAAAACGGCGTTTTTTACTGAAATGTCCAATAATGAAAATAAAGAATCGGGAAAAAGGATAAAAATCTGAATGTAAGGTATATGCAGTTGATAACTCTTACCACGGATTGGGGACAAAAGGATTGGTATTGCGGCAAAATCAAAGGTTTGCTGTATTCTTCCGTCAAGGACGTTGAAGTTATAGACATTTCGCACAATGTTCCCAAATTTGATTTAAACAGTGCGGCTTTCGTTGTCAAGAATGCATGCTTGAATTTTCCCGAAAATACCATTCATATTATAGACGTCAATACCTACGAAACGCAAAAGAAGGCATTTATCGCGGTCAAATACAACAAACAGTTTTATATCTGTACGGACAACGGTCTGCCGAGTATGGTGTTCGAGAATGGGGAAATAGAGATTACGGATTTTACCAACGTGTTTGCAGACAGCAACTATTACAATTTTGCAACACAGGATATTTTCGTAAAGGTTGCCGCATTGATTGCAAAGGATTTGTCCGCCGACAACTTAGGAAACAGGAAAGAAAAGTTGGAAGTGGAGAGTTCTTTCCCGAGAGCGGTTATAAGAAAGGATTCCATAATCTGTAACGTTATATATATAGACGATTACGGCAACTGCTATCTGAATTGCGACGATGTAACTTTTGACAAAGTGTTGAATGAACGCAGTTTTGAGATAATGTTGGATTTGGGTTGTTACATAAGGGATATTTCTCATTCCTATGCGGATAAGGCAATAAGGGGACAGATACTGATGACCGTGTCTTCATCGGGATTTTTGGAGTTGGCAATAAGGGAAGACAACTTGGCAAAACTTATGGGTTTGGAGACAGGTTCGCAAGTAGTGATAAAGATGCAGGACAAAAAGGACGGTTCGTTCTTCGGTATGTAAAGGTTTAAAAATTCTCTTTATTCAGTTAAGTTTTTCTTGATATTTTTCTGAAATTCTCTTTATTCAGTAAAGAAATTATTGAGATTTCTTGATAATTATTTAT
>JAFUYA010000107.1 GCA_017477025.1 Bacteroidales bacterium
ACATTAACTGGTATAAATATCCTAACAAACCTTTCCATATCATGGTAGGATGTACCCCGAATACAATATCCATAATGAAAACTATCAATGCTATAATAAGCGATGCAACAAAAACAACAAGTGTACTGTTCATCAACTCATCCATAGTAGGCCATGAAACCTTTTTCATTTCGTCATAACAACTCTTGACGTAACTTACAACTCTGTTAGCCATATTTATATAGTTATTAAAAATAAACAAGCAGGGGCGGAGAGAATCGAACTCCCATCGACGGTTTTGGAGACCGCTATTCTACCATTGAACCACGCCCCTGAATAAAAGCAAGGATGCTAAAATGCATACTTGCTTTTTTATGTTATTTAGTCATTAGTCTAAAATTTTAGTTACCTGACCGGCTCCAACTGTTCTTCCACCCTCACGGATAGCAAAACGTAGGTTAAGGTTCAATGCAATTTCAGATAATAACTCAACTGTAATTGTCAAGTTGTCACCAGGCATTACTAACTCACGTCCTTCAGGGAGAGTAATTCCTCCGGTAACGTCCGTTGTTCTGAAGTAGAACTGAGGACGATATCTGTTCTGGAATGGAGTGTGACGTCCGCCTTCCTCTTTTTTCAAGATGTAAACCTCAGCTTGGAATTTCTTGTGAGGAGTGATTGTTCCAGGTTTTGCGATAACCATACCACGACGTATTTCATCTTTATCAATACCTCTCAACAACAAACCAACGTTATCTCCTGCTTCACCTTCATCAAGAAGTTTTCTAAACATCTCAACTCCGGTAACAGTTGATTTAAGTTTTTCAGCACCCATACCGATGATATCAACAGGATCTCCAACTTTGATTATACCTGTTTCAATTCTACCTGTAGCAACAGTACCACGTCCTGTAATAGAGAATACATCCTCAACAGGCATCAAGAAGTCCTTATCAACATCTCTTTGAGGAAGAGGAATCCATGTATCAACTGCATCCATAAGTTCCATAACTTTATCTTCCCACTCTTTTTCTCCGTTCAATGCACCAAGAGCAGAACCACGGATGATAGGAGTATTGTCGCCGTCAAATTCATAGAAACTCAACAAATCTCTTATGTCCATTTCAACAAGGTCAAGTAACTCAGGGTCATCAACCAAGTCTACTTTATTCATGAAAACAACCATACGAGGAACACCAACCTGACGAGCTAAAAGTATGTGCTCACGAGTTTGCGGCATAGGACCGTCAGTAGAAGCTACAACCAAGATAGCACCGTCCATTTGGGCTGCACCTGTAACCATGTTCTTAACATAGTCAGCGTGACCAGGACAATCCACGTGTGCATAGTGACGATTCTCAGTCTGATACTCAACATGAGCTGTGTTAATAGTAATACCTCTTTCCTTTTCTTCCGGAGCAGAGTCAATTGAATCAAATGATTTTACTTCTGACAACCCTTTTTCAGCTAATACTTTTGTAATAGCAGCCGTTAAAGTAGTCTTACCGTGGTCTACGTGACCGATCGTACCTATGTTAACATGCGGTTTGGTACGCTCGAATTTTTCTTTTGCCATAACTTTTACTTATTTAATTGTTTTTAATCCAAATCTAATTAATTACACAAGAGCCGTTGACGAGGATTGAACTCGTGACCCCTTCCTTACCAAGGAAGTACTCTACCACTGAGCTACAACGGCATATACTTCACATTTACAACGATAAGGACGAGCCTCATTCAAACTCCTCCTTCTTACAAAGCATCTGACAGCCCATTTCTCCTCTGAGCGGGAAACGGGGCTCGAACCCGCCACCTATAGCTTGGAAGGCTATCGCTCTACCAAATGAGCTATTCCCGCATTATTTATTCTCTATCAATACAGGATATCACAAAAAGATATCCTCTGAAAGAGTGGGGAAGGGTGGACTCGAACCACCGAACTCCGAAGAGGACAGATTTACAGTCTGTTGCAATTGCCACTATGCGACTTCCCCATCTGAAAAAGAGCCGATAGAGGGACTTGAACCCCCGACAGGCTGATTACAAATCAGCTACTCTACCAACTGAGTTATATCGGCACTATTCAAAATGTTTTCAAATAACTTTATTGCCTTATTTCTACGGGTATATTCCAAATCAACTGTGGTAGTTTCCCAAAAGGCGAGTGCAAAATTATAACCTTTTTTAGTTTCCACCAAATATTTTTATGATTTTTTTTGTATTTTTTTTGTAACTACTTATTTATTAATGGATAAAGACGATAGCTATTTTGTAATTATTCGATTGAAAAAATGTAATTTTGCCTGTATTTTTTATCAAAATTATGGTTTTATATTGCAAAGTAAGTTATTTTAATTGAGTTTTATTCTAAAATTTGAGATTATCTTTTTATCGTGTAATAGAACGCCGATTATTGTTCCGATTAGAGATTGACAATTCTTTTTTATCATAAAAAATTATGCGATATATTGATTTTATATGGCAATTATACTTTTTTCAAAAGAGATTTTATTTTGTTTAGCTCATTTAAAGCCTTAATCGGAGTTAAATTGTCTATGTCAAGTTTTAACAGGTCTTCTTTGATCTGTAACAATATGGGATCTTCCAATTGGATGAAACTTGTTTGAAAAGACTCTATCATTTGTTTTTTTGATTCTTTCTCTTCCTTTATCTGTTTTTTGAGATTGTTTTCAGTCTCATCAAGGCCGAGTTGTAATGAATTCGATCTGTTTTCTTCCAGAGAAAGAAGTATGTCATTTGCTGTTTTTAGGACCTCTTTGGGTATTCCTGCTAAGCGAGCAACATGCAGTCCGAAACTTTGAGAAGAGCCTCCTTTAGTAATAGTTCGTAAGAAAATGATACGAGAACCGATCTCTTTCACGGAGATGTGGTAGTTCTTGATTCGGGAGAAATGTTTCTCCATTGCAATCAATTCATGATAATGTGTAGCAAACAATACTTTTGCTTTATACCGATTGTCATGAAGATACGCTGATATAGCCCAGGCAATACTTACTCCGTCATAGGTGGAAGTTCCCCTTCCTATTTCATCCAAGAGGACCAAAGAATGTGGTGACAGATTATTGAGTATGGATGCCGTCTCGTTCATTTCTACCATAAAAGTACTTTCTCCTGATGCTATGTTATCAGAAGCCCCGACTCTGGTAAATATCTTGTCAATCAGTCCGATTTCTGCTCTTTTTGCAGGAACATAACACCCCATTTGTGCGAGAATTACAATCAATGCCGTCTGTCTGAGATATGCAGATTTACCGCTCATATTCGGTCCTGTAATGATCATTATTTGTTGCGTAGTGGTATCCAGATACACGTCATTGGCAACATATTCCGTTCCTACAGGCAGCATTTTTTCAATTACAGGATGACGTCCTGCTGAAATATGTAGCATATCCGAGGAAAGAATTTGAGGACGGGTATAGTTGTTTTCCAATGCGATTAATGCAAATGACAACAAACAATCGATTTGTGCAATACTTTGGGCGGTCTTTTGTAAGCGGGCGATGAATGGTATACACTTCTGCAGAATCTCGCCGTACAAAGATAACTCCAAAGAAGCAATGTTTTCCTGTGCATTGAGAATTTGTGCTTCTACTTCTTTGAGTTCCTCTGTTATATAACGTTCGCAATTAGCTAAAGTTTGCTTTCTCTGCCATTCTTTCGGGACTTTATCTTTATGAAGGTTGGTAACTTCCAAATAATATCCGAATACATTATTAAATCCTATCTTTAAAGAAGAAATTCCTGTAATTTCCGCTTGTTCATTTTTAATTTTCTCTAAAATTTCACGGGAGTTAAATGCTATATTTCTGTAGTAGTCTAATTGTTCGTTATAACCGTCTTTGACGGCATTACCCTTTGATACATTGTTAGGGGCATCTTCATTTACAGATTGTAATATCAAATATTTCAAGTCAGAGAAATTTTCAATAACGGGTAACAATTTATCGTTTTGGTTGAAAGAAGATAAGATATTTTTTAATTCTGCAATATCTTCAAGTGTCTTTGCAAAATTAAAGAGTTCATTAGGCTGAATACGGCGAAAAGATAATTTACTGATGATTCGTTCCATATCGCCTATGTCTGCAAGCAAAGTTTTGATTTGTTCCCGTTGTTCGTCATTATATACAAACAAACCTGCAATAGTCTGACGTTTCTCTATTTCTGTCTTGTTTTTCAGCGGTAACAGCAACCAATGTTTTAGTAATCTTGCCCCCATATTACTCTGTGTTCTGTTTATTGTATTGTACAATGTGGCTTTCTCTCCTCCACTTGAGTAAATGAGTTCAAGATTTCTGATTGTAAAAGGGTCCATCCAGACAAAATCTCCGTTATCTATGCGTGAAATATTGCATATATGGGAAAGTTCCGTATGGTTTGTGTCTTTGATATAATAGATAGCTGCACCTGCGGCAATAACAGCCAGCGGCATGTTCTCAATTCCGAAACCTTTTAAATTACCTGTATCAAAAGTTTTGTTAAGAATTTCAGTTGCGAATTCAAGAGTAAATACCCAATCTTCATATCCTTTAGTAAGTATTTTATCTTTGAATATTGCCGAGAAATTTCTTTCGAACTGTCGTTGCAAAACGACTTCTTTGACATTAAAATCCTTTAATAACTTGTCTATTTCCTGAACGGATCCTTGAGAAACCAGAAATTCTCCCGTAGAAATGTCAATGAAAGCAATACCGTATTGTTCTTTTTGTTTGTGAATTGCACAAAGATAGTTACTCTGCCCTCCGTTTATTCCTCCGTCATTGTAAGAAATTCCGGGTGTAACAATCTCCGTTACACCTCTTTTTACTATACCTTTGGCAAGTTTGGGATCTTCAATTTGGTCACATACCGCTACGCGACGCCCTGCCTGTATGAATTTCGGAAGATATGTTTCCAAAGCATGATACGGGAATCCGGCCAAGCGATCTTGCCCGCCACCCGAACGTCTGGTCAAAACTATATTAAGAATTTTGGAAGTATCTTCTGCATCCTGCCCGAAAGTTTCGTAGAAATCTCCTACTCGATACAAAAGTATACAATCAGGGTATTTAGCCTTAAACTCTCCGTACTGTTTCATTAACGGAGTTATTCCGTCTTTTTCTTTTGCCATTATTTATATCATGATGTTGTCTTTCAATGACGACATTCTTATAATGTTGTTATTTCCAAAATCTCCATCATAGGAGAAGGTTCTATCAAAGCTTCATCGGCAATGGCAGGAATCATTAGAATTTCTCCGGCTTTCAATGAAATGCGTTCGTTCATACATGTAACAAATCCGCTTCCTGCGACACAAAAATATAAATAAAAGGTATCCGCTTCCCTCAAATCTTTTTTCAGTCCTGAAGTAAGAGGGATCAGATTAGTTACAAAGTAAGGACATTCGACAAGATTTGTAGTTTCGTTCAAATGGTAGTGATAATGACATTTCGCAGTTCCTTCCTGTGCCGACAAATCCATTACTTTCAATCCTTCTTCCAAGTGCAATTGACGTTGATTGCCGTCCTTATCCACTCTGTCCCAATCATATATACGAAAAGTAGAATCGGATGACTGCTGAATCTCGGCAAGAAGTATTCCTTTACCGATGGCATGGACCGTACCTGCAGGAATATAGTAAAGATCTCCCTGTTCCGCATTGTCATAGTGCAGAATATCTTTTATTGTCTTGTTTCTTGTACGGTTGATAATATCGGCTTTTGTTTCCTTTTGATTAAATCCGCAGTATATCTTTGCATCTTCATCGGCTTGAAGCACATACCACATCTCGGTTTTTCCGTTATTCATGTCGTGATTCCAAGCATATTCGTCATCAGGATGGACTTGTACGGACAGATTATCGTTTGCATCAATGATTTTTATAAGCAACGGAAAGTCTTCACCGAATCTGTCAAAGTTATTTTCTCCTATCAATTCATCAGCGTACATTTCTAATACTTCTTTCAATGTACATTCAGCCAAAAAGCCGTTTTCCACAACGGTTTCTTCTCCTTCAACGGCACTCAAAACCCACAATTCTCCGAGTCTTTCAAGCGGAGAATAATCAACTCCGAGCAAATCTTTAACTTTGTTCCCGCCCCATATCTTATCTTTGAACAGGGGCATAAATTTCAAAGGGTATAGTCCTCGTTCTTCCATAGCAAAAATAATTTTTTGCAAAGTTAAGAAAAATTTAGTTTATGTTGAAATAAGAAAAATTAAATATCAAATAAAAAAAGTTTCAAAGATGCGTGTATTTCAGTAGTCATCAATTACATTCTACAAGTGTTGATGAGCAAAGAATTATGAATAGAAAAATTTTCTCTGAGATTTTTATCAAAAAGTGTGAGATTTCCGCCGTTTTCTCAATGATTTTGCCGAAAATCACGCACTTTTTTTATTGTTTGAATTATAATCGGTTAGCATTTGATTAGTAAAATGATTTATTTTTCATTGGAGTAAAAAGTATCACCGAAGGAAATAAGTCTGTTGCATATAAAAAAAACTTATATGTTACACAATGAAACACATAAGTTTTTTTATTTACTCTCAGGAGTTATTGATTATGAATTGCAACGTTTATCTTCGCCTTGCATTTTTTTGTCTTTCTTCCAACAATTTTCTATTCTGTTTTTCCAATGCTTCCATACGTTGCTGCCATTTCGATTTTTTCATCGGTTTTTTAGAGTTTTCTTTCAAGCGTTCAAGAATTTTCTTTTCGTCAATGCTTTTACGAATTACAAACATTTGAATAACGGAAATAAACAATGACAAAAGATAGTAGTAATTCAACGCTGCAGAGAAATTATTTAAGATGAAAAACATCATAACAGGCATTCCGTACATCATAAATTTCATTCCGGGCATTGCATTTGTTTGAGCCTGTTGATTCATGGTCATTTTTGTGTAAAGAAGTTGAGCAACGGTCATCAAAACGCAGAATAACGAAATATGGTTTCCTGCAAACGGGATATTGAAAGGTAAGTTTATGATACTGTCGTATGTTGACAAGTCATCCGCCCATAGAAACGACTGTTGTCTTAACTCTATTGAAGAAGGGAAAAAGCGGAACATTGCAATCAAAATAGGAAATTGAATCAACATCGGCAAACAACCTGCCATAGGATTAATACCTGCACGGCGATAAAGTTGCTGAATGGCTTGTTGCTTCTGCACCATTTGATCCTGTTTAGGATACTTTTCGTTTATTTTATTAATTTCCGGTTGCAAAACTTTCATTTTAGCCGTTGAAGAAAAAGATTTATAAGCCAACGGAAACAAAACAAGTTTGACAAGTAAGGTAAGAATAAGAATAATTAAGCCGTAGTTTAACCCGTAGCTGACAAGAAAATCGAAAACGGGGATAATAACGAAACGATTAACCCATTGCATTAAGAAAAATCCCCATCCCAACGGAATTGTTCTTTCCAGATCAATCTTATATTTCCTAACGACATTGTATTTATTAGGACCGAAAAAGAAATCCATGGAATAAGTCGTTGCAGGTTTGCTGTTGTCGTATCCGAGAGTCATGGAACTTTGCATCGTACGCATATACTCAGGGAAAGTCTGCTTTTTTGTAACGGTTTTAAGGTTTGCACTTTCAAAATATGAGTTTTTGTCGTTACAAATCAAAGCTGCAGAGAAGAATTGTTGCTTAAAAGAAATCCATTTAATAGGGATACCTGTCTCGGTTTTGTTATCGTCCCTTCCTTGTTCTTTAAGATATTCCACATCATCGGAAAGTTTATAGTAAAGCGTGGAATTTTTTCTTTCAATATCGACATCCTTTTCTTTAAGTTGCAAATCACTTGTCCAATTCATTTCAATTTGAGAATCGTCAGTAACGGCATCCTGCATATTGTTCAGGACTATATTATAACCTAAGCGATAGTCATTGCCTCTTAATATATAACGATATTCTATGTAGGATTTGGCATTTATGTAGTAGTCGTTATCCGAAATATTTATGGTATCAGGTTTATTAGGATACAATCTCATGGCAACAATCAAAGAATCATTGCCTTTAACGGACAATTTTTCATTTCCTTCATACAATTTACCATTGACAAACGGTACAAAATAAAGATCTTGTGTAGAAATAACTACCTGTCCTGCTGAAAGATTCAATCCGTATGAGTTACCGCCTTGCGTAAAAAAGGTAACAGGTTTTTTTGAATATGATTTGTATTCTTTAAGAGTTACTTGATTGATTTGACCGCCCTTGTTGGATAAATCAATCGTGAAAACATCATTCTCCAAAGTCAAATGCGTTTCATTTTTTAACGCACTATTGGAAAAAGAGGCAAATTTGTCATTAACTTTTTTAGTAAACTCTGCTTTAACGGAATCATTATTCTCACTTTCCGTCATCATTTTCATCAACTCTGCAGTTTCACTTTGGTGTTCAGAGTCATCGGCAACCGAATTTTGTTTTTGTAATTTCTTTTGTGCTGCGGCAATTGAATCATTATATTTTTTCTGTCTTGCAAGTTCTTCTTCACTCGGACGGTTAAGCCAACCGAAAACAAGGAAGACCAGACATATAAGTACGAGTCCTATTATTGATTTTTTATCCATAGTTTTTGTTTATATATTTCTTGTTAAAAGATTAAGGTGCAAAGGTATAACTTTTTTTTTGACTGACAAAAATAAATAATGATGTTTTATTATTCGCTCAATGTACAGATATTTGAACAATATTGTTTTGCAGATACTATTCTGTTCATTATATTTACTTTATGGATGCATTTTTTTGTCATAAACATTTGTGAATACCTGAAAAAAATATATCTTTGCACTCCCTTAAAAATAGGGATAGGTTATAAAAACATAAAATATAAAGCGATGAAAAGAGTATTAGTTATATTAGGTGTCCTGATTATGGGGACAATATCGTTAAATGCACAATCAACCATGGAAAGTACAAAGAAAAATTTTTCAAACAAAGCGGTCATAACACCTTTACCGGTATTGATTATAGCCACTTATGACGAGAACGGCAATCCTGATGCAATGAATGCCGCTTGGGGAGGACAATGCGGTCCTAAACATATCACTTTTGAGTTGTCAAAGCATCAGACTACGGAAAATATAAGAAATAATAAGGCTTTCACCGTGTCTTTTGCAGATAAAAAACACGTTGTTCAGAGTGATTATTTCGGTATAGTCAGTGCAAAGAAAGAGCCTGATAAAATAAAAAAAGCAGGTATGACCGTTTCAAGAAGTCAGTTTGTAAATGCACCTGTCATTAACGAATATCCGCTGACTGTTGAATGTAAAGTTGCTGTTTTTGAAGAAGACGGAAAAGGAGGTGCAAGAGTTGTCGGTGAAATAGTTAATATGCAGGCTGATGAAAATATACTTGATGAAAACGGCAATATTGATTTAGGTAAATTGGAACCGATAATGTTTGACAGTAGCAAAAATTACTACCGTGTAATAGGAGAAAAAGTCGGGAATGCTTTTTCTGACGGGGCAAAGATTAAATGATAAAGATTAAGTGCTATTTGTTTAACAAGCAGTATAGATAAATCATTATTTGATATCCTTGAATGACGGGAATAAAGGTTTTGATTATATGAAGCTCAATTCTTTATTCCCGCCGTTTTTTTGTCGTTACATTTATCGTTTCTTTATGCGAATGTAAGATTTTTGTCAGAAACAATAACTATATTTTCAATTACCGTAATTTTTATTTTTTGTATGTCCTCTTTTTGATAGTTTTCGCTTCCGATTTAAGAAATATTATGGAGTATTTGCTATTAAGAGTTTTGCTGATTTATGATTTTTCCTTCATGTTTGATAAACGGCAATGTTTCTTATCGGACTATGTATAAACCATATCTTTATATACTGTTGTTTTTAGAGAATTAATAACAGAGTATTCAATGCAAACGGTATCAAAAATAATTCAAAACTATGTAAATTTAAAAATTGTTGTAATTTTGCACCCTTGTAACAGAATAAAAAGAAAATGGCAGATAATTTAGTGATAGTTGAGTCCCCTGCAAAGGCTAAAACAATAGAAAAATATTTAGGGGAAAATTATAAAGTAATGTCTTCTTACGGTCATATCAGAGATTTGGAGAAGAAAGAGTTGGGAATCGATATTGAAAACGGATTTGAACCTAATTATATCGTACCCGAGGACAAGATGAAGGTTGTCAGAGAACTCAAAGCCGCAGTAAAAGGTGCTAAAACCGTATGGTTGGCAAGTGATGAGGACCGTGAAGGAGAGGCTATCGCTTGGCATTTGTTTGAAGAATTAAATCTGAAAAAGAAAGACAATAAAAGAATCGTATTTAACGAAATTACAAAAACTGCTATATTGAATGCAGTAGAAAATCCGAGGGAAATTGACATCAATTTGGTTAATGCTCAACAGGCAAGGCGTGTTTTAGACCGTATTGTCGGATATGAGATTTCTCCCGTATTATGGCGTAAGGTTAAACCTGCACTTTCGGCAGGAAGAGTGCAGAGTGTGGCTGTGCGTTTGATTGTTGAAAGAGAAGAAGAAATAAAAAATTTTGTTTATACCTATAATTACCGAATCAGTGCTGTATTCCACACTCCCGACGGCAAGAGTTTATTGAAAGCAGTGTTGAATAATAAATTCGAAAACCAAGATGATGCATATCGTTTCTTAGAAAGATGCAAAAATGCAACATTCAAAGTCAGTGCCGTTGAGAAAACTCCCGTTAAACGCTCTCCTGCACCGCCTTTTACCACATCTACTTTGCAACAGGAGGCCTCCCGTAAACTCGGTTTCTCGGTTTCGCAGACTATGATGGTTGCTCAACAACTTTATGAAGCTGGACTTATCACTTATATGAGAACTGACTCCGTCAATTTGAGCGATTACGCTTTAGGTATGGCAAAAGCCATAATTCCCGATATGTTCGGCAAAGATTATCTGAAAATACGCAAATATGCAACCAAAAGTAAAGGAGCCCAAGAGGCACATGAGGCTATCCGTCCTACGTCTTTGGAGCGTCAGGCTATACAAGGCGATAATTATCAGATAAAACTTTACAATCTTATATGGAAACGTATGGTTGCTTCGCAAATGGCAGATGCCAAATTAGAGAAAACGACTATCACAATTGAGATTTCAAATGATGAAAATGTATTCTCTTCGCAAGCGGAAGTAATTTTGTTTGACGGATTTTTGAAATTGTATCAGGTAAGTGTGGATGAAGATGAGGCAAATGATGAGGAATTGACTTTGATTCCGAATATACAAGTCGGAGAAAGCCTTTTATTGCAAGAATGTGTTGCAAAAAAAGCATACAATCAACGTCCGCCGAGATACAATGAAGCAACACTTGTCAAAAGGTTGGAAGATTTGGGAATAGGACGACCTTCTACTTATGCACCTACTATTACTACAATACAAAAACGTGATTACGTTGAAAAACGTTCTCTACCTGCTCAAATGAGAGAAGTAACGACTTTAACTCTCTCTGACAATGATATTGTCGTTAAACAAGAAAATGAAAACTTCGGTAAAGAAACCAATAAATTATTTCCTACGGATATAGGCGTGATTGTAAATGCTTTTCTTGTAAATAATTTCAGCGATATTCTTTCATACAATTTCACTGCCGAAGCGGAAAGTCATTTTGATAAAATTGCACAAGGCAAAGAGGATTGGCATAAAATGTTGGAGAAATTTTACAATCCTTTCATGCAGGAGATTAAAAACGCAAAAGAAAACTCCGAAAAACAAAAAGGTGAGCGATTATTGGGAACTGATCCGAAGAGCGGTAAGAAAGTTGTCGCCAAAATAGGTCGTTACGGGGCTATGGTACAAATCGGAGAGGCTCAAGGCGATGAAAAACCGCAGTTTGCCTCGCTTCAACCTAATCAAAGTATTTCCACTATCACGTTGGAAGAGGCTCTTTCTTTATTCGGGCTGCCGAGATCGTTAGGACAATACAAAGACAAGGAAGTTTCGGTTAATACGGGCAGATTCGGGGCTTATGTGAAATGGGGAGATAAAAATGTTTCCTTACCTAAATCTTTTGATCCTTATACCGTAAATCTTGAAGATTGCATCGCAGAAATTGAAAAGAAGATTGCAAAAGATCAAATAACAAAAGATTTGCCCAAAACCGTGGCAACTCTGAACGATGAACCTGTTGAATTAAAATACGGCAGATTCGGTTTGTATCTTTCTTTCAAAGAAAAGAATTATCGCATACCTAAAGATACTGATGTCGCTGCTATGAGCGAACAGGAGGCAATAGATATTGTCAGCGGTAAGAAAAAATCCTCTGCTGTTGCTCCTTTGAGAGAGTTTTCTTCAGGGGCACAAATCCTTAACGGGAGATACGGTGAATATATCAAATATAACGGCAAGAATTACAAAATGCCGAAAGGTACGACCTCAAAAACAATCACCGAAGAGGAAGTAAATAAAATTACAGGTAAATAAATATTGTTTATTTTGTCCTATGAGATTCGGTTTGGAAGAAGAAGTTATTGCTGAAATAAATTCCGTATTTGCGAAGTACCAAAACGTAGAGAAGGTTATGCTGTTCGGTTCGAGAAGTAAAGGAACGCAAAAGTCAGATTCCGATATTGATTTGACAATATTGGGAGATAATTCCGATAATATTGATTTGGAGAATATAAGAAACGATTTGGACGCATTGTTGTTGCGGTATGAAACGGATGTATCATTGTTTAGAGAAATAGATAGTGAAACTCTTAAAGCGAAAATACTTGACAGAAATGTAGTTTTCTACGAAAAAAAGGCTTAAAGTCAATATTCGATGACATCATTTCTTGTAATTCAAAAGGGAAGAGTATTAAATCTCTTTCCTTTTTTGTTTAACCGATACCGTATATAAAGTTTGTTATTTGTTTTTCAGGAAATTTCAAACTTTTTGTAATTGACAGACGTGCTTTTTTATGTACGGATTCTGCCTTTTTTTAAGATATTGCACAATTTTTCAGGGGGGGGGGTAGCGTTATATACTATATTCAAAAGTAGATAATGAAGATTATGAAACTATTGCTGGTTATAACTTTCCTTTTTGCGTTTGCAGGGAATGTGATTGCACAGACCTTTTCATCGGTTGTGAAAGATACATTGCAAAATCCCGTTATGTTTGCCGAGGTTGTAGTATTAAATCCCGTAAAATCAACAGACGGTACAATAATTAATGAATTTGTGACGGGAACCCTTACCGATACGACGGGAAAATTTTCAATTAATGTAGAAAATCCGCACAATAAGTTTTTAGTTATCAGTTTTGTCGGCTTTAGAAGTGATACCGTTAAGTTGGAAGAACTTAAAAATGATATAATTCTTATTCCTGATACGACTTTTTTGCCGCAGGTAGAAATAAAAACAACAAGACAGACAGTAACTCTTGAAGCCAACAAATTAAAATATGATGCACAGGCGATAAGAGACAGAAAAGTTGTAGTGAGTGCATTTGATTTGATAAAAGAATTGCCATCCGTGTATTCAACCGATGATGAAAGTTTGATTATTACAGGTACTCAAACCTCTTCCATACTTATCAACGGCAGAGTTTCCACAATGAGTTACTCCGCTTTAATAAACTATTTGAAAACTTTGCCTGCCGAAAAAGTAGAAAGCGTGGAAATTACTTATAATTCTCCTGCTGAGTGGAATGTTAAGGGTGCTGCAATCAATGTTGTTTTGCAAAAAGAGCGTCATTATACATATAGCGGACAGGTCGGGGCAAATTACAAATACAATTACGCAAATTCTTCGGGTATGAACGCATCTGCTTTTATCACCTCGCCCGAATGGAATGTTGATATTGCGTATGACAATCGTTTTTACAGGCTAAAATCTCGTATGGAGCAACGAATTAACCATAATGTAAAAGAAAATATCTTTCATATCACATCCGAAAGTGAGGGTTTTACAAAAGAAATTACTCATGATATATATACTTCCGTTACTTATAGTTTTGATGATTTCAAAACGTTGAATCTGTCATACGTCGGTACTTTTTCGCCGAAGCAAGACTCAAAAGTAGAGGTCTCTAACTCATATACAGGGAATGCGTTGTCAGATAATGACGGCAAAACTTCGCTTCACAATCTTTCTTTGCAGTATAAACAAAACAGAAAAAGGCAAGAGGATATTTTTGCTTTGGATGCAGGAGCGGAATATACCAATTACCGAAGCGATTACTCGCAATATATGCAATATTCGGAGTTTTTGGCTGACTTCATTACCTTATCGCCGTACTATGATGCTTTTTCATACAATTCCAATCAAAAAATAAACAGGTTGATGGGCTATTTGAATATCAATAATTCTCTTCCCGGAGGTTGGACCTTTGCTTATGGCTTACGATATACTTATACAAAAAATGATAACAATCAGACGAATGACGATTTAACACCCGTTGCATCGGACAATTATCAAATCAATTCCCTGATACAAGAACACAGACTTCGTGCTTATCTGTCCGTGAGGAAGAAATTTCTTGACGGCAAATTGAATTTGGATGCTACTTTGGCAGACGAATATTATAATAATGACGGGTATGAAATAAACGATATGTTACCTGATTTTACTCTATCGTATATGCACTCTACAGACCATATATTTCAACTCAGCAATATAACTTCACGCTCCCATCCGTCTTTTGGGGACTTGCAGGACTACATCTTGCACGGCGATAAATATAATGTATCAAAAGGTAACCCGTATCTGCGACCTGATTTACAAAATTTCTCAATTCTGAATTATATTTTCAAGCAAAAGTATTCTTTTATGTTGGGATACATCTATGTAAAAGACAATATAGTAGCACAACGTTACCAAATGCAGGACACTTTATTGATGTTACGCCAAACAATCAACTTAAAGAAGACACAAGTATTCTTTTTTAATTTTGCTTTTCCCGTTCAAATCGGAAAATACATAACTTCACAATTTCAACTTCAAGCAAGATGGCAACGTTATCAAGCAGATGATTGGTTTTCTCATTCTTTTGACAACAGATATTGGCAATATACGGCGATAAACAGCACGGATATTTTGTTATCTTCCAAACCTAAGGTAATGTTCAGTTTGAATACGATGTGGCATTCGCATGGTTATGCGGCAATGACCGAATATAACGGAGCAATTTCAGTAGATGCTGCCGTAAAGGGACAGTTTTGGGAAGACAGATTGATACTTCGTTTGTCTTGTGTGGGTATTTTTGAAAGCGAAGACTCTCGTACGTTTTGCAACGAGTTAAATCAGGACTGGCAAATCAATAGTAATTTTTACAATCGTGCATTTCATTTCAGTGTTGTGTATAAATTCCGGGGTTATACGCAAAGGGAAAGAAAAGAAGTCGATACTTCACGTTTCGGAATGTAAAGAGCGGTAATTAATTATTAATTAATGCTTTAAAAAGTAGTGAGATTTCTTGCAAAATCATTAAGAAAATTGCAGAAATCAGGGACTTTTTGACGGAAATCAGGGACAAAATTTTCAAAATGATAAACGATGTATTTCCGTTATCGGAATTGTGTCAGAATAAGTGTATTTTCTATCCCAAAACAACGTCCATTATCATCATAATCACAAATCCTATCGAAAACCCTATTGTAGATAAGTTGCTGTGTTCTCCTTGCGACGCTTCGGGAATTAATTCTTCAACGACAACGTATATCATTGCACCTGCGGCAAAAGACAACATATAAGGCATGACGGGAGAGATTACATTTGAAAGTAATATCATCAGCACGGCTCCCAAAGGTTCGACGGCACCGCTTAAACTGCCTATGATGAACGAACGTAAGCGTGAATTGCCTGCTGCTTTCATCGGCATGGATATAATAGCCCCTTCCGGGATATTCTGAATCGCTATACCTAAACTCATAGCAACTGCTCCCATAAGAGATAAATCTACATTATTTTGTAAAGCCCCTGCGATGACAACACCGACTGCCATACCTTCAGGCAGATTGTGTATAGTAACTGCCAGCGACAGCATGGCAGTCTTTGATAAACGGGATTTGATGCCTTCAGGAGCGTCAGCGTTTATATGCAAATGCGGAGTGATATAGTCAATCAGTAACAGGAATACTATTCCAAGCATAAATCCTACTGAGGTAGGTATAATTTTTCCCCAACCGTCAGTAACGGACATTTCCATACTCGGAATTAGCAGCGACCATACGGATGCGGCCACCATAACTCCCGAAGCGAAACCTAACAACATTTTTTGTAGTTGCAAGGTCATCTCTTTTTTCATAAAAAACACAAATGCAGAACCCAGAATTGTTCCTGCAAAAGGTATCAATATTGCAATAATTACCAAATTCATACAAAAAAAAGCGTTAGTGTGTTAAAGCATACTCAATTGGCAAAGTTACAATATTTAATTGTAATGCAAAAAAAATTCCACTTGTAAAGTATAAATAGGATAATGTGATTCAGAACGCAACAACTTCCGAAACTTTTTTTTAATCTTGTTTCGGATACATGTGTCGGTTGCCTTGCGGATAATGAAAAATGCCAAACAATAGTTAGTCCGCAGGATTAACAATACGGACGTTCTTCATGCATTATCGGACAGGAGAGTTACGTTGTGTGTAAGTTATATCAGATTCAGACCTTTAATGAAAGTTTCAAGGTTTTTCAGATCCTCCTCATCAGGATGTCCGCGATGCATAAGAGATAATTGACCTTTACAGTGAAATTCTCTTTCATCGACATGTATGCCTTGTTTTTCCAATAATGCTTTTACCTGCGGATACGAAGACGTCAGTATGGCAGCTGAAGAAAAGCAAATAACATTCTTTACTTTCTCTTTTTCTAATGTTGCAATGAATTTTTTGACGTTATTATCTATTCCCGCAACATATATTGCAGAGCCGAGAAACAGCACGTCCGCCGTTTCGGTCAGAGGGTTATCCGTTGTCATTGCTCTTGCTCCGGTCAGCCTTTCTATAACCTGAGCCATCTTTTTCATATGACCCGTCTTTGAATAATATCTTATTTGTATATTCATACTAATCTGTATTTTTTTTGTTACGTTTGCTTTTGATGAAATCTTTAACTCTTTTTACGCCTTCAACACCCAGAATGGTAATTCCTCCGTATTGGAAAGTTTTTGCCAATCCGAAAAGGATAAACCATAAAATACCTTTTAGTTTTACGCTTATCGGTAAAGCCATTTGTGCAAATGATAGTATATAGAAAGGAATACACAACAATAAAACAATAACGCCTGTGCGGAAGGATAATTTTTGTAGTTTTTCCTTTATTTGTAATAGAATCTTTTTCATATTCGTTATATAGTATAATGCTCTACTACTGCCGTTAAACGGCGGTTTTGTCATCTTCAAGCATTTCTTCTACTTCGTCTTTGTGTTCGAACAGCACGCATCCGCCATTATGTTCTCCTCCTACAAGTTTGCTGAGTCTTAAATGCTCGAAAAACGGAGATTTTAAGGCTTCTTTCAACCCTATTTCTGCTACATTTCTATCGGAATAAGGAGAAAACGGACACGCTTCGGCACTTCCCGTTGCACTTATGTGGAAAAATCCTCGTCCTGCAGCTAAACAACCGCCTAAAACTTTCTCATCACCGGGGAAAGAAAAGAAAATCATATCGGGATATTGCACTCTCAAATCGTCAAGACGCTTTTCCATCTGTTTAACATGCTCATCTTTGAAAGCAAGATACTCGGTATCCGGAGTTGTCGGCACATATTCAACGTAAAATATAAGTTTAGTACCGTAAGAATGCATATTGTCCAAAAATTCTTTGTCCGTAACGTCGTCAAAATTCTCGGTAGTTACCGTTATTGATGCACCGAAGAAAGTTTTTCTGTCTTTAAGACGTTGCATTGCGGATATTATTTTATCATAAACACCGTTACCTCTTCTTAAATCGGTATTCGCCTGATTGCCTTCAATACTCAATACAGGTATTACGTTAAGATTGTCTTTGAAAAAGTCTGCATATTCTTCCGAAATAAGTATTCCGTTGGTGAATACGGGAAAAATAATATCTTTTGTTTCGCTTGCTGCCTGCAAAATCTCTTTTCTTATCA
>JAFUYA010000010.1 GCA_017477025.1 Bacteroidales bacterium
TAATATTTTATCGTCTTATTTACAACAGAATCAATCGCAACAAACTAATATCGGTATGATGTAAATCGGTATTGCTTTGTTTATACTAAAACCTGTCTTAAATACCTATTTAAGACAGGTTTTCTGTATTAGACATTCGATAAAAGAATTAAGAGTACAGATAGTTAGAATAAACTCATCTGTCAAGCATAAGAAACATTTGTCCTTCAAAGAATAATTTGTCAGTTAATTCGTCAATACTCATAATTATTGCGTCCGTATTATCATTTTGAGATTGTATTCTACCGTCTTTTATGTAGAAAGTTTTGTTATTATTCTCTATTATATCGTCTGTAATTCTTATAAAAATGGTTTTTTTTTGATGTTTTGAAGCATATAGTTGTAATATATGTTCCGCATTAATTATTCTCAACATTCGATTTCTTGTACCAACCGTTCTTACATTCCTGTTGTATTTATCTACAAGCCAAGATAGAATTGCATTTCTCGTTTCTGTATTTTCAAAATAGGAGTAGAGAATATTTGTTTCATTGTTTTCCAAAGTTACAATTAAAAATGTCTCTATTCTGCCTTGTTTTTCTGCAATAAATATTTTGTAATAGTCATTGTTATATAGATTCAGTGTGTTTTTATCATGTAAAACAGAGTTGTTATTAAACTGCAGATAACGATTATTAAATATAGAATCAGGTATTTTGTTTAACTGCTGTATTGAATAATCCTTTATGTGAATGGTATTTGCATATTCCGTGCGAAATATCTTATCATCCTTTTCCTTACATTTTATAAATCCTAATTTTGCATAATATTTCACCAAACTGTCATCTGCTGCAATTAATCCGCACAGATTAAAACCGTTAAGACAGATATTTTTAAGTGTGTGTTTGATTAATTCGGATGCCAATCCTTTTCCTCTGGATCTTTCTTCAGTTAATATTCCGCTCAGATAAGCAAATTTAAGTATATCACCTTCAAAATTCCATCGGTAATTGCATGACAATAAAGCACTTTTTATTATGTTGTTTTCGCTGAAGTAGAAGAACGAGTCCGTATTGAGAAAATTTGAAAAATAACTCTCAATAAATTCGTCATTGTCCTTAAATATTTTCTTCCACAATTGTTTATATTGTGAAATGAAGTCTTCATTCATTGATTTGAATCCTAATATTTTAGAGTACAAATGTATTTTTCAATCAGAAGATACGGATGATAAGACAATTTTGCCTGTCTTAATCCCATTATACCTTTGTCTTCTTCTCTGTTTATGTAGATAAAATTCTGAGGAATATTTACTGCCATTTCTTTATTAATTACGGTATAGGCTCCTGCATAATTTCGGTCAGCCTTTTCAATATGCGTATCAAATGTATCCTTGTTAATCGGACTGCCTAAAGAAAAAGCGACCATTTTTCCTGCGACATAAATTGCCCCACCGTAAATTTCCAATTCATCAAACCAATCAAACAAGTATTCTATAACATGTTTCTCATCATCATAATCACTTTTATATTCAGGAGATATTGTCATTTCCTGAATTCTCCAAGTTTGGAGTAAATCAAGACAAGCAGTTTTATCGGCTTTTGTTAAAGAACGGAACTCATATTCATATCTTGAATTGAATTGGTTTATATGATTTCTTTTAGGTTGGTATTTTTTACCTTTAAGCATCATCAAATCTGCTCTGAGATATAGGTAATCAAACATATTTCTGTTTGCCGTAATTTCACATCTGTCACAAGTGCATTCTTTTATGCAATCATACGAATCCGTTGCAATTGCAAGTTTGTAATTATTCTCTTTTGCGTCATCAACTAAAAGAGGGTAGATATCTTTTAATTTTTGCTTTCCGAGCGGCATATAATAAAGAATGCATTTCTCATATTCCAAATGGATTCTTGTCAATAATGTATCACCGTCTAATTCGCAATACTCTCCGTTATACAAGAACGAGTAGCAACATAAATTTGCAAATGAATTTTCTGCATTACGAGACAACTTTTCGTGATAATATTTCTTGAAGAGAATATTTTGTTGAGGAGTAATTTTCTTAAATTCTAACATACTTCTTATGATATTAAATATATATTTGGTATTAAATTATTTGATTCACGAATATTCTATACTGACTATAATAACGAAATCAAAACAAATCTATTTGTAATACTCAATCTGTCTTACGGTGATGTAGGCGGCAGAGTCGTTTATGTAAGTTATTCTTTCTATCCAGTTATTGTGATTATCATATTTATAGGTATGTCTATAAGTCATTTTCGGTTCATTCGGAACCTCCGTCGTTTGATATATAATGTCATCATTTTCATTATATCCGTACGTTCCTGTAGTATTAACCGAAGAATCGGCATTATGTATTTGTTGGAGAATCAATCTGTCATTCTTGTCATAGGAGTAGATACTGAAGTATTGAAGTTCGTTATTTCTTCCGTAGTTGGAATCTGCGATAAGATTTCCGTGTTTGTAAATATATTTTGTTACGGAATACAGCAAATTTTCGTGATCAAAGACTTTCTTTTCAATTACTTTATTTTTTCGATTGTATGTATAATCTATCTTGTATCTTAATCTCCCGTCAGGGAAAAGATGATAAAACTCCAGAATATTACCTTTGTTATCTTTAACATAGTATGTAGAGTCCAAAAGGGAATTATCTTTGAAGTAATAGTTTCCTCCTATGGCTTCTTTTTGGGAATTGTAACGAAATATCCATTTATCCGTCATTTCTCCTAAATTGTCATAATTGATTATTGAAGTTTGATTTCCCTGTATGTTATATTCAGCATAGTAGTTATTTATATCTGCACCCATAATAATTTCACCCTTGACCACGGTATCACCGTTTCCGAAAGCCTGATAAGAAATCTCTCGGATACTTTTAATATTCCCGTTCAGACCGTTTTGTTCCAACTCGCTCGACTTATGGTTACAACTGCAAAATGCGGTAAGTATAAATACTGCTAAGAATACATTTCTTACATTGTTCATTTTTCTTATCTTAAAGACTTGCATTCGGTATAGTACTACAATCTGTCTTCTTTTTTTGAATGAAATATTCAATATTGTGCTGCAATAATTGCAGTCGGTTTCTCTAACTTTAAGATTCTATAACCTTTGTGAAGACCTGCTGAATTTAATTTCTTATCTGAATGACTTTTATTTCAATCCTTCTTTCCTCCATAGATTCAGGCAGGTATATACTCCGTCGTTTTTCTTCCAAACTTGTAGGATTAGGAGATTGTGATTCCAACTTACCTATTGCCAAATGTTCGGTTTCCAATAAGTATTTGCCGTCATCCGCTTTGGTTTCCATATATTTGGCTAATATTCCGTTTTTGTAGTTACGCATATAATTCTCTAAACTGACGATACGTCTTTCGGCTAATTTAAAATTATAATCAGTTTCAAATAAAGATGAACAATAACCTCTTATTTGAACGGTAAGTTTCTCTCCTTTATTCAGTTTTTCAATGATATAATCCAAAGCTTTGTTTAGTTTATCATAATTACCTTTCAGCTTATTGGTCATAAATTCATCAATATCCGTAAGTTCAGCCTTTGCTGTGGAATCATCCAAGCCCTTTGTTCGATTTACTTTGTATTGATTGGATAGTGATCTGTAAAGGTTATAGCAATCGACATAACTGCTTTGTGTAGTTGTCAGTTCACTGCCTGCATCGGGAGAGTCATTATGAAAATACAAAGTAATAGGAAGGTCAAAGGCAGGATTAAATACCTCTTTATTATTATCTACTATCTGTTGCATGGTCGGAACATTAGGAAGTTTTTTGTTAAATCTGTAGATGTCATTGCAACACGTTTTATTACCGTCATTATTTTTCGTGAAAGTTATTCTGTTGGAAGTGAAATAACCTTCTTCGTCCGATTCTGTAATGAACGGGTACATATCATTTACAGAAGAGTTAATAGGCATTAACAAATTTTCCACTTGATGCCAACGTTGTTTTGTTCCTTTTGAACGGAATATGTCAAATCCTCCGAATCCGGGGTGAGTATCCGAAGCAAAGTACAGACTTTCGTCTTGAGAATAATAGAAAGGCGTTATCTCATTTCCGATGGTATTGATAGTCGGTCCGCAGTTTACAGGTTTGGAGTTAGGATCTTTTATACTGATATACCAAATGTCCCAACCTCCGTATCCGTTTCCGCGATCGGAAGAAAAATACATAATAATGTCATCCTTGTCGTATGCAATTACCGGATGAGAATACGAGTGTTCCTTATCTTCCAACGGTTTAAAGATTTGAGGTTTTGACCATTTGTTGTTTTGTTTGTCAAATGTCGAGTAATATATCTGTGAAACTGTCTTATTATTCTTGGTAGTTGAGTAAGTAAAATAAGCGGTAAATGTAATTGTGTCCAAGAACAAATCGGCAACATTAGTCTTTTTCTTGTTTATCTCTCCCCAGTCAAGAACCTTTGCAGGCGTGTAGTAGTTGTCATCAATAAAGGAAGAATGTATTTGGTTATATATATCGGTGTAATAAGTCTCTTTTTTCGTAGTTTTTATTTTATATGTGGGACTTGTAAATAGTAGAATGCTGTCTCTTAGAACGAAAGTGTTTAATTGTGATGTTTCGTCATTGATGTTTTTGCCTAAATTTGTTATGTTAAAATCCAACGGTGTATCATTTTCAATAATCCAATCAATTTTACTTAATTCTTTTTTGCATTGTTTTCTAATTTCAATATCATCACAATCCAGAAGACATGTGTTTAAGAAACTTTGTGCCTGTATAATGTTGCCGTTGCATATAGCACTTTGAGCCAGATGTAAGTACAACAACGGATATTGCCTATTTATATTTACGGTATCATTCTCAATAAGGACCTTTTGATACCAATACTCTGCTTTGTCATAATCATTCATTTTCAAACACGTTTCTCCGCATTTGTACATGAGTGTAAGATTCTGTTTAAGGAATTTTCGTCCGAGTGTATAGTATTCCAATGCTTGTGAGTACTCACCTTTATTGAAAGATTTATCACCTTGTTTTTCGTATTCTTTTGCATACTTTTCCTGTCCGAAAACAACGGACGGCAGTGCAATTGCGAAAAGACCGACGGATAATGCGATAATTGTTTTTTTTAGAATATTGGACATGGTATTTTTGTTTGTTTTTGTTTGTTATACAACGGATTGAAAGCGTAAGAAATCCATAATTCTATTGCTCCGTAAGTTTTGGAAACCTTACTTAATTTGGAGAAATTTACGTCATACGCCATTCCTGTTGATAAATTGTTATATTTGAATTTCGGACTTATGACAACGGATTCCAAATTTCTGCAATACAGTCCGATATTTAAGATTTCTGAGGTAAAAACAGCATCATTGATTTTAATCAGCAAGTCGCTGCCGAATAGAAATTCATTGTAATTGTGCTGATGTTGGAAAAATACTTGCGGGTTAAGGCCTAAACGATCACTATATTTGAGCGGAAACAAATAAGATGCGTTTGCAAATAAGCGTCTGTGCATTCTGACATCTCCGTCTTTAAATCTGGAAAGCGAAGGAGTGTTGATATGGAATAATGCAGCGGAGATATTTAATTGATGTTCTTCATCTTCCGCATGTTGCACGGAAAAACCTAATGAAACGTCATAGGTATTGAGTTCCTGATAGGTTATATCGTCGTTATACATATCCTGAGGGTTGAAACGTGCGTTGGAAAGATTCATACTCCAGTTTTTTCGCATACCTTCAATGCCTACCGATATGTATGTTTTTTGTCTTCTGTCGAGAGCAAAGAAATAAGAGGCTGCAATCATTATGTCTTTTTCACCGAACGAAAGAGATCCTGCCACGTCATTAGTGAATGCCAGTCCGATACCCAAACCGCGGCCGTTTTCCGCAGACATATACGGACGAGCCTCAAAAGAAGCGAAGAATGTATTATAACCCTTTGAAACGGTTTGCCATTGATTGCGGTAAATAGTGGATACTCTGAATGTGTTATTCATAAAGGCAGTGTATGACGGATTGAAAAACATCGGGTTAAAACCTACTGAAGAAAAGTGTATATCCTGACCGTATCCTTGTTTAAAAAGAATAACGAAAAATGCGGTAAGTATATATATAATACATCTTTTCACTTCATTTGCGATCCTCTGTAAATGATTTCGTTGTCAATATATACCGTCTTTGTTTATCATTTGATTGTTCGGTTATCCGTCCTGACAGGAATTAACCGATAGATTTCTGTTGTGTTATCTCAATTTTGACATGATTACATCGTAGTCTCTGCTGATTAATTCCTTAATTTTAATCATTGCATCGTTTAATGCCATATCTCCGGTCTTTCTCTGAAACTCATAATAGCCGTGATACGCCGCCATAGGATATTTTGCAGAACCTCTTTCATTGAATTGTGCGACCAAGTTATCCCTTAAGTCATAGATTTCAACAATTATTTCTATCTCGGTACGATTAGAACACATAGGCATACCCATTGCATTGAGTATTCCCAAAGTAAAACCGCTCAACCAACTCCATTTATAATTGTTTTTGCAGTATATACTGCCTGCACGTAATACTATATTTCCTGCACGTCTTGTTGTCGGGTCGCATATATTATGATTGACGTCATATACGAAAAACTTTCCTGCATCCTGAATTCTTTTCTCTGCAGTATATAAAGTGGAGTTTTCATTTATTTCATAAACACCTTTTCCGTAAGGAGTTTCGGTAAATCCGTAAGGATGTTCCAAATCGTAGGACGGAGTTGCAGACCATGAGTTGGCACCGTAGGCATTTTCAAAAGAAGGTTGGTCAATCCAACATGTTAAACGCGGAAGCAATGTTCCCATGGAATACTCCGGTTCCAGAGTTGCCTTTTCGAATGACTTACACGACTGCATCAATATCATTGAAAAGGATAAAGTAATCAAAAAAAATAATCTTTTCATTGTCCAAAACTTAATTTGTTGCAAAGATAATAAAATTATTTTTAATACTTAAATTAAATATTTTGAAATTTTGATAAAATTTGCGTTTGTATCCGAGATTTGTTTTAAGGAGTCTGTAAAATATTGATTATTATGTTTATAAAAAAGTCCGTGAAAACGTACGAATTCTTTGAGAAAATGACGGAAATCACGCACTTTTTTGCAGAAATCATTGAGAAAATTTTCAGGAGTTCGGATATGTAATTTCGGGATGCTTATTTTATTATAAAAACATCATCCGAAAGTTCCTCCAATTTGTTTAAAGTTATTGCATTGACCAGATTCTGATCAAAATCTCTGCTGCATTTTATGTAATTATCCGAAAATCCGTACATCTTACCGTTCTTTTTTGTTTCCTCCCATAAAACGGAGGCATTGTATCCTGTGTTTGATTTATAGAATTCTTCTTTTTTTCGATTGCTTAATGACTGCAGTATCTCACTTCTTTGTCTGCGAATATGTATCGGGATATTCTCGTCAAATTTTTTTGCTCTGGCATCAGGGCGGGCGGAGTAGGTGAAAACATGAATAAAAGACAATGGCAGGCTATTTAAGAAATCATAAGAAGATTGAAATTCGCTGTCGGTTTCTCCGTTGAATCCGGTCATAACATCACAGGCGATGAACGCATTAGGCATGATGGAATGTATGTAATTGACTTTTTCCGCAAATTCTTCACGCAAATAATGTCTGTTCATCAATTTCAGCACTTTGTTACTTCCTGATTGTAACGGAATATGGAAATGCGGCATAAAGACTTCGGATGATGCACAAAAATCAATTATTTCTTTTGATAACAAATCAGGTTCTATGCTGGATATTCTGTATCTCGGGATATTTGTTCGTTTATCTAAGGCTTTTATTAATTCAAAAAAAGTTTCCGAAGTGCCGTTCCCGAAATCTCCTATATTGACTCCTGTCAATACAACTTCTTTTTTATTCTCTTTTTCGAGTATTTCAGCGTAATGAACAGCCTCTTCAATGCTGCATGAACGGGATCTGCCGCGTGCAAACGGAATTTCACAATAAGAACAAAAGTAGTCGCATCCGTCTTGTACTTTGAGAAATCCGCGAGTACGATTTTCGTATGAAATACTCGGCGAGAAAGTTTTTAGTTTTGAAATATCTACAACTGCATTGTTGATAATGTTATTCTGCCTGTATGATTTTACTTTTTCCACCAAACGATTTTTGTCATCGTTACCTAAAATTATATTTACGCCCTCAATTTTTTCAATTTCCTTTGCATTTACTTGTGAAAAACATCCTATCACGGCAATAACTGCATTACTGTTCAGACGATGAGCCATTCGTATTGCAGTTTTACATTTTCGTTCCGCTATTGCCGTTACGGTACAGGTGTTAATAACATAGACATCGGCTTTTTCATGAAAAGACCTTTCCTCAAAGCCTTCTTGTTTAAACAATCGTAAAAGATTGCTTGATTCGGCAAAATTAAGTTTGCAGCCTAATGTGTGAAATGCTATAGTGGGCATGCTGATTCTTATGTTTGATAATTCCTGTATATAATCTGCCTTGTTCGGTAATATGCGGTTATTGTATCATTCCGATGAAATCATCTTCCGTGATTATAGGAATATTCAGAGCGACGGCTTTCTTTTTCTTCTCCGGTCCCATTTTTTCTCCTGCGATAAGAAAAGAAGTCTTTTGGGATAATGAACTGACATTCTTACCTCCGTTTTCCTCTATGGCTTTTTTTATCTCATCGCGGGTAAATTTGGTAAAAGTTCCGCTTACTACAAAAGTTTTGCCGTTTAATGTGCTTTTGACGTTATGTTTATCCGTTTCAAATCGAAGACCTGCCGATTTGAGTTTCTCAATTTCAAGTAAATTCTCTTCATTTCGGAAGTATTGATATACACTCTCTGCCGTTGTCGCTCCGATATCCTCAACATTTTCCAATTCTTCAATTGTGGCCTTTTTCAGGTTATCAATATTCTCAAAATGTTTCGCCAAAGTTTTTGCTCCAACCTCACCTATGTAGCGTAATCCAAGTGCATACAAGACTCTTTCAAAAGGAACATTCTTTGATTTCTCAACTGCAGATACGATATTGTACGCACCTTTGTCCTGAATTGACAACTTATGTTCTTCATCTATTGTATAAACTCCGATTAGTTGTTCTTCGGACAATTCATACAGCGAAGCAAAATCCGACACTTTCCCACTGTTAAGCAGATATTTCATTTTTTCTCCGCCTAAGGACTCTATATTCATTGCTTTTTTTGAAACAAAGTGTTGAAATCTTCCCAGTATCTGCGGCGAACAGTGATTGTAATTAGGACAATACCAACCGCTTTGGTCTTCTTCTTTTACTAATCTTTCCCCGCACTGCGGACATGTTTCTATAAAGCGTATTTTTCTTAATTCTCCGTTTTGTTCTTTGTGAACATCATGCCTGCATTCAACAATTTTCGGAATAATTTCACCTCCTTTTTCAATTATCAGCGTATCTTCTTCGCACAAATTCAGGTTATCCATCCATTGTTCATTGTTGAGGGTTGCACGTTTGACCCAAGTTCCTCCCAACCATACGGGTTCAAAATTAGCAACAGGGGTAACGATGCCGGTTCTACCGACTTGAAATTCGACATTTGTAAGTCGACTTTGTGCTTGTTCGGCCTTGAATTTATAAGCAGTTGCCCATCGTGGAGATTTAGCCGTTGCACCTAATTGATTCCAATATTTGATTTCATTTAGTTTGATTACAATCCCGTCAATAGCATAAGGAAGGAAATCTCTTTGCTTATCCCAATAGGTTATAAACTCCATGATGTCATCAATTCCGTTTGCAATCCTGACATGTTGCTCTATTTTAAAGCCCCATTGCTTTGCTTCCTGCAAACGTTTGAAATGAGTCGGTTCATTCATGTTGTCGCCTATAAGATAATACAGATAACAATCTAAATTGCGTTTGGCAACTTCACGAGGGTCTTGTAATTTTAAACTTCCTGACGCAGCATTACGAGGATTTGCAAAAGGTTCTTCTCCGTTTTCAATTCTTTTTGCATTGAATTCTTCAAAAGCCTTATGGGGAAAAATAACTTCTCCGCGTATTTCAAAACTATCCGGATACGTATTGCCGAGTAAGTGCAACGGAATGGACTTAATTGTTTTTATATTGTCGGTAACATCATCTCCGGTAACACCGTTTCCGCGTGTTGCAGCACGTATCAACTCTCCGTTTTCATACAAAAGAGAGATTGCCAAGCCGTCATATTTCAATTCGCACACCCATTCTGCATCAGTTATGCCGATATTCTCCTCTGCTCTGTTAACAAATTCTATGATTTCTTCTTTGTTGTACGTATTTGACAGAGATAACATGGGATAACGATGGTTAATCTGCTTAAAATCCTTATTGATCTGCCCGCCTACACGTTGAGTAGGAGAGGAAGATGTGATAAATTGCGGATATTGTTGCTCCAATATATTCAACTGACGAAGCATTTCGTCAAATTCTCTGTCGGTTACGCTCGGATTGTCAAGTACGTAATATTCGTAATTTAAGCGTTCCAATCTCTTTCTCAGAGATTCTATTTCATTAGCAACTAAAGAAAGATTAGATTGTAGGTCCGTCATCTTCTTGCTGTAATTCTTTAGTTATATCTTCATCTACTATATGATCCCTTTTGGCTTTCTGTAACGGATTACTTTTCAATAAATCGTATTCCTTTCTGTTTTTTATGATGTCTATAGCCAAATAAACTGCATTTCTGAAACTTTGGGCAGAGGCTTTATTCTTTCCTGCAATTTCAAAAGCGGTTCCATGTGCAGGAGATGTCCTTACGTAAGGAAGTCCCGCAGTGAAATTGACACCTTCCGTGAAAGACATCAATTTGAAAGGAATCAATCCTTGATCGTGATACAAGGCCATTACACCGTCAAAGTCGTTCATGGATCCGTTCCCGAAAAATCCGTCTGAAGGATAAGGACCGAACGCCAGTATTCCCTCATCAAAAGCCTGTTTAACGGCAGGTGCTACTATATTATCATCTTCAGATCCTATAAGTCCGTGATCACCGGCATGAGGATTCAATGCAAGTACGGCAATCTTAGGCATTCTGATTCCGAAATCACGTTTTAAAGACATATCCATAACACGCAACTTGCGAACGATTAAATCCTGCGTAATAACTTTAGGAACATCACTCAAGGCTAAATGGTTAGTCATAATGCCTATATGAATATTCCGGCAGGTCATAATCATAAGAGATTCTTCAGCATTGAATTTCTTTGTAAGATATTCCGTATGTCCCGGAAAGTTAAAATCCTTACTCTGTATGTTTTTCTTATTGATCGGATTGGTTACAAGTGCATCAATGTTGCCGTTTATTATATCCTGACACGCTCTGTCCAAACTCATTGCCGCCAATAATCCTCCTATCGGAGTAGGTTGCCCGATATCAATCTTTACTTCATCCTGAATTATATTTAATATATTGAATTTCTTATTCTGGCATTGATCTGTACTGCGTATATTTACAAAAGAAAAGTCATTTGCATTTATCAGTTTTTTATGATATGACAATACCTTACTGGAACCGTACAAAATAGGCGTACATGCTTCCACCATTCTGCTATCGGAAAAGCATTTTATCATAACTTCATATCCGATACCGTTTATATCTCCTTGTGAAATACCGAGTCTTACAGGGGTATTTATGTTATTTTCAGAAACGTTCACTTTAATATTCTCCTTATTTATTGTATTTGCTCAAAAAATCAACAATTAATCTCAATCCGTAAGCAGTAGCACCTTTACCTCTGTAGAAATCATTCTTGTCGTTCATTGCAACTCCTGCAATATCCAAGTGTATATACGGATAAGAGGTGAAATAAGCTAAAAATTTACCGGCCGTAATCATACCGGCGTAACTTTCTCCGGAATTTTTTATGTCTGCAATATCCGAAACAATCAATTTATCGTATTCTTCCCAAAAAGGAAACTCTGCTATACGCTCATAAACTTTATTGCCACTGTCTTTTAAGTATACCATATCATCGCATGCATCTTTTTCCATAGCAACAATACCGAACGGCCCGATTGCTCTTGATGCGGCACCGGTAAGTGTAGCCATATCGATAACCAATTGCGGATTGAGTTTTTTGGCATAGGCAAGAGCATCGGCAAGAATCATTCTTCCTTCTGCATCCGTATTTAAGACTTCGACATTAGTCCCGTCATACATGTTTATTATATCTCCGCTGCAATAAGCATTATTATTAGGACGATTATCGGTTGCAGGAAACAGACCTATTACCCAAACAGGCAGTTTTAATTCGGCAACGGCATACAAAGCACAACCCAGAGTTGCCGCTCCTGCCATATCGCTTTTCATATCGTTCATGTAGTTGCCCGTTTTGATGTTCAATCCTCCTGTATCGTATGTGATACCTTTGCCGACAAGTACAACAGGTTTGGAATTTTTACAATTCTCGGGTTTGTATTCCATAATTGTAAAAGTAGGATTATCCATACTTCCTTTATTGACCGCAAGAATACCTCCCATTTTCTCTTTTTCGATTTTTTCCTTATCCCAAACTTCAACTTTTATTGAAGTTTCCTGTGCCATTGCGGAAAGGTTGGAAGCCAGACTTTCTGCATTTATCACCGTTACAGGTTCATTTACCAAATCACGTGCCTTTTCGGTAGCCTCAAATATGATTCGCAGGCATTCAATATCCTCTTGGTTAATATCATCTCCTATAATATGCAGATTATCAAACGGATGAATAAGACGTGCAGGGTCGGTTTTGTATGAATCAAATATGTAAGAAGCGTAAAGCATGCCTTCACAGAATCCTAATTTATTTTCCTTGTCCGTAAAACCTGTAAATTGCAGGTTTTTGATAAAATTGTTATCGCAAAACCTTAAAACCTCACCGCCCAAACGTCTGTATAATTCCTTGTTTTTATAAACAACATCAGTTTCTTCCGTTATCGCAAAAATAAGAAATCTTTTTACGGAATTGAAACTGAAAAAAGTTTGCTTATTTTGTTCAAATGATTGTCTGATAAAAGAACTTTGTTCAGCACTGCATACGGAAGAAAGTGCGTTGTTGAGAGTTTCTCTGTTGCAGACACATAATAACGAAACATCGTCTTTTATAGTGAAATAGTTATCTATATTTATCATATCTCTACATAGTTTTGATTTGCAAATATACAATAATAAATTGAAAAGAGAATGAATTTCAGGAAATAAAATATTATGATTGAGAGGTAAGTTTACAACTGCAAAAACTGTTGTTTATGGATGTGAAAAAAAAAGTCCCTGATTTTTCGGATTTTCTTAATGAAAACGTAAGAATTGTTAATGATTTTTGCAGAAATCATTAACAAAATTTTTGCAACGTTTAAATCCCTATAAATCAATGGAGAATAGTATGTTTGCAAATGTGTTGTCTGTTGTCGGACAATAGCCCATACGCAACCCGATATTAACAGGAACGGTAATTCTGAAAAGATGAACTTTGGTTTCTATTTCACCGCCGTAAGAATGATAATATTGCTTGTCGTAATACCCGAAATTATAGAACGGACGGGCAACTATTCTTTTCATATACAATACACCGCTGATACCGTTGTCGGGATACATGAGAGGAAAACAATACAATGCTAATAATCCTGCAAAGTATTTTGGATAGAGATCATAGACACCTCTGACAAAATCAACTTCATTCGGAAAATAATAAACATCGGGCGTATTCTTCTGAAAATTAGCGTTTAGAACTAATGAGTGATTGCGGGCAATTCCCGGAATGAAAATCTGTGATGCAAAAGAAAAGATATTGGAAAAAGGATTTGTCAGTGTATGTGTATATCTTATCGTCGTTATGTGTCCGGTTCGAGGATACAAATCATTTTCCGCCATTGCGGCATAGTTACTTATTTTTGCAAAATAGCCGATAGTGTTGAAAACATTCAAACGTACGGCATGTTCAGGGTCAGTTATGCTGTGTAATGAATAGTGGAGAGTCAGTCTTATATCGTTTCTGTAATTTCTGTTGGTCCATGAGAACGGCAGAGTCATATTATATCCGGCAGTTATCTCGTCCCAATTGACATATTGGACAACGTTTGAGTCCAAGTCTTCACGTAAATCTCTCGGACGGAAAGAAAGTATCATCTCTATCAACGGATACAATCCTGAATAACTATATCGGGCAAATATTTCGTTCTTATCATGAAAGTTTGCCTTATAGCCAAGTTCCAGAATTGATGTAGAGAGTAAGTTTTGAGAAAATAATGAAAATCCTGCACCGAGTTCTTTTGACTGAATATTGATAAAAAGCGGAGCCCATGAATGAATATTGAAAAGATGTGAAGTTTTTTTGTATTCACTACTGTAAAAAACTTTGTCTTTATTGACCGTACTGTCGGAAAGAATAAAATCTTCCTGTTCTCTGTTCAGTTTGGTGAAGTACATTTCTTTATTCTTTCCGTTTATATCAAAAGGTCGGCTCTTATAAGGGACGGAGATAATCTTATATCCGTCGGCAGAGTAATCACTCAATACAATAGTTGAATCATATATGCAATAATTATCTATTCCGTAACGACTGTCCGTGTGAATTTGGACATCTGAATAATCATTCAGATTGATGCTCAGCAATTGATATTTAGTATTGATATTTTTTATAAAATATAATCTTCCGTTATATACTTTCAGATATTTGATGTTATCGTATGATGTCGGAATTACATGCAAACGTTCCTGTGTAGTTACGTCATAGCGGATAATGTCTTTACCAGAGGATGACGTTTCTATTACATAGAGATATTGGGTTGTATCTTCCCATGCAGGATACGAGTAGGAAGAAGCGTTGTTTTCATTGCTTACTACTCTTACAAATGAAGAATGATTTTTTTTCAATATGTTTTTGTTCTTAAAGTATGTTGTGGAAGGTGCGATAAAAGATAAATTCTGATTATCCAGTGAATCGGTGTAGATAGCGGCAATCAAAGAGTCTTCAGGGTAGTATATAGGAGTGAAGAATGTTGCTTTGGAAGTAACGTTTCTGTATTTTCCCGTATTCAAATCGTATTCTATAATATCCGATGCCGCTTCCTGTTGCCATCGTATGTTAGGAGAATACTGAGAATAGAGAATATGTCCGTCTCTGTACTGAAAATACGAATGCAAAAGAAAAGGAAGGGATAATAAGTGTTCTTCTCTGTTGTTTATTATTTTTACTAATTCCTGCGTTTGATAGGAAGAAGTTTTCAATGCCAATATTGTCGAATCATTAATTTGTATCGGATTTTTGTAACTGATATAATCCTTCGTGTTATTTTCTCCCCAAACTTTCAAGATTTGACTATCGTTGTCGTGAATATACGAAATGTCATTATCAACCCAGACTTTTTCCAAAGAATCCAAGGTTTCATTGTACATTGTTTTGAAATCAAGGTTTTCTTTCTTCTTTCCGGTTTTTCCCCACGAGGTAAATTTCCACCAAGATGTGCCTATATGTTGCAAACAATCGCCCCAAATTTCTTTTCCATACTTTTGTCTGCCGTAAGATACCAGAAAATATCCTAAATTATACTGATCGGGAACAAAGTCTTTCATACTGCCCAACAGCATTTTATCTATACTGTAACGTCCTTTATCCAAAACCTGTGCTTTCAAGTACATATTATACTCAGGTTCCTGACCTCTTCCGGTAGGAGCCAACGCAGTTTCGGCAACAACGGCATCACCTTCAAAAAACCAGTTAGGAATCCATATACCTGCCACACCTCCAAGGATATGTTCTCCCAAAACGGTAGATAGTACTTTTGTAATGCCCGTATTCACAGCCTGCATTTGTGCAGTATGTCTGTATTCATGAATGGCAAGTTGCCAGGCATAGGGAAATGCATAAGATGCAGGCGGGGGAGTGGTCCAAAATTCCATACGCTTAGGAGCCCAGACACTCAATCCGTTACTTATGGCACTCTTTGTGTGAATCAGAATCGGTACATTCGGCGCTTGAGTCTTCAAACTCCTGCCTATTATAGGGACAACGGTATCCAGGATACTTGCAAGTGATTGTGCATTTTTCTCGTAATAATCCGGATATACAATGTGAAATTTTTCGGTTTTGATATGTCTGTATTTTATGCGGGAATCGTTATTTCCGCTTATGTGATATTGAGAATAAGCAGTAAGACAGCAAAGCAGCGGCAGTAGTATTAATAAGCGTTTTATTTTTATCATTATGTATATCAGGGTTTTCTTTGTTCAGAATTTGATTGTCGTTGTTTTGTTAAAATATTTTCTGCAAAATTACAAAAATCTTACAAATTAGCATATATTATAATTAATACGGAGTTTACAAATAATCAATTGTATTGCGATAATAAAATGATTTGTAAAAAAAACATAATGATTTCTATCAAAAAGTGTGAGATTCCTGCAGTTTTCTTAATGATTTTGTCAGAAATCACGCACTTTTTTAATTATTTAATTTATAATTGTTTAGCATTTAATAAATAGTGACAGACAAATTGCCGTCAGGAATGAAACAAAACCGTTATATATGCAATTATTTTGAATTATATTGTTCGTTATTTATAACATCATTATTACGGTATATAACAAACGAATAGTTGTGGTTGTGATGATTGATTTTTCTCATTAATTCATCGATAAAACTCGTATGTACGGTGGTGGCATATTCCAAATTAGGGAAGTATTTACGCATATTTTCGACTCTGCGTTCAATATCGGTTTGTTCGGCAAACATAATGAATGCAGGTTGTTCGGTAAGGTTCAGATTATTTATATCAACGGTGTCGGATGTTATATTGACCTGTTCGCAGTTTTGGACTGTATAAATCTTAGGCATCTTTTCATAATCATGATGAGGAGAATCTTCATGAATAAATAACTTTACCTGAGGACGGTAGGAGTACATATAAACCATACTTTCCACTCTGGCTCTTTTAGAATAATGTACCGTTACGGGAATAAGCAGAATGAAGTTTAATACTAATGAGATAATACAGCAGATTTTTACGATTCTACGCAGTTTGTATGAAATGGCTCTTTTTAATGCAAAATCTCTGCAACCTATTACACCCGATAGTACGATAAACGGTATAACAGGAAAGATGAATCGTTCCTGTTTGTTGGGAAATATACTATGGAAGAAAAGGAAGCAAAAAGACGGCAAGAACAATAGTAATCTTTTGTAACCGTAAAGAAAACCGAATAATAGCAATACACTTGCAGGAGGAATAAGCATTCCTGATAATACGCCGATATATTTGAATAATCCTCCGTGTGGATAAATATCTTCCGTTGTCAGGTTATAAACAAAGTATTCCTGCATTTCAACAAAAGGTTTATGCCATATAAATATATCTGATAATTGAGTTAAAGAGAATGTTATTACAACTGCCAAAGACCATATTATTGCATTCTTCCATTGTTTGTAAATCAGCATTGCCAAACCGAAACCTCCGATAAAAAATAAAAGTTGATAGCGGAATGCCAAACCTATACCCATTACTACACCTGACAAAATAACATCTTTTATTCGAGGATTCTGATTCCTTATGTAGAGCCATGTAGCCCAAACTAAAAACGGCATACATACTATCTCAACCAAGTTCCTTACACTCAGCCACGGCATACACCAAAGTACTGCTAAAATCCATGCCGAGAGATTTGCCGATTGTTTTTCGTTGGTTGTACGAAAGACAATCTTGTGTGAGAAATATATTGTCAGAAGTGATAGTACGGCATGCAGAAAACGAACGAAATACATTTGTATGTCAAGACTTTCAATGCCGAAAAACATTAATATTTTAAACAAACAAAACATCAAAAGCGGATATGTAAAGGAATGTCCCTGCGGAGTGGTTTGCAACCATCCTTGAAAATCCCAACCTTCTGCCCATGAACGTGAGGTTTCAATGATTGTAAAATGATCATCATGCATTCCGTATCCTTTTGCAAAGATTACACTTAACATTCTCAAGAGAAAAGCAACGAAAAGTATGAGTCTCAACGGGTGCTTTGCGTAATAATCCGTCAGTTTTTTCATATATCTGTATGGTTATTAATGAATAATCGTATTTATATAAAGTTATGGTTCCTGTTTTTTTATGTCGTTTATCTTATTTTCTTGATGGTATGTGATAAATAACGGTTCAGCGGAAATATCTTCTATTTATTGTATGTTGTTTCTCAAGATTAGAATTGCTTTTTTTTGTTTTTTGTAGCAGTATTTGTGTCTTTATGTCAATTTAAATATATATAAAATTCCTTTAAATGCACATATCGGAACGGAATAAGGGTAGTTATCGGCAATACATTGAGAAGAACTATATAATGATAAAAAAAACTATAAGATACCGTTGTATTTGTGACAGTATCTTATAGTTCGGAATGTTAAGTTGTAATCTTATTTAGCATAATTTACTGCACGTGTCTCACGAATTACAGTAACCTTTATCATACCAGGGAATACCATTTCGGTTTGTATTTTTCTGGATAGATCAAGTGATAATTGATTTGCTTCAGCATCGGAAATCTTGTCTGCGGCTACTATAACACGAAGTTCTCTTCCCGCCTGGATAGCGTAGGTTTTAACAACCCCGTTGTAACTCATTGCCATCTCTTCTAATTTGTTTAATCTGTTTATATAGGCCTCCACAACTTCACGTCTTGCTCCTGGTCTTGCTCCTGAAATAGCATCACATACTTGAACAATAGGAGCATAAAGACTGGTCATTTCTATTTCATCATGATGAGCTCCGATTGCATTGCAAATTTCTTGTTTTTCTTTGTATTTCTCTGCTAATTTCATTCCGTGAATTGCATGAGGAAGTTCCGGTTCATCATCAGGAACTTTTCCAATGTCATGTAACAGTCCTGCACGTTTTGCAATCTTCGGATTCAATCCTAATTCCGCAGCCATAGTTGCACACAAATTGGCAACCTCCCTGGAATGTTGCAGAAGATTCTGACCGTATGAAGAACGGAATTTCATTTTACCGACCATACGGACCAATTCGTGGTGAAGATTAACTATTCCGAGATCAATACAAACACGTTTGCCGGCTTCCATTACTTCTTGTTCTACTTGTTTCTTTGTTTTTGCAACAATCTCTTCAATTCTTGCAGGATGGATTCTGCCGTCAGTTACAAGTTTATGTAAAGACAAACGAGCAATCTCTCTTCTTATAGGATCAAAGCATGACAAAAGTATGGCATCAGGGGAATCGTCAATAATGACTTCAACGCCTGTCAAATTCTCAAGAGTACGAATGTTTCTACCCTCCCTACCAATAATTCTACCTTTAATTTCCTCGTTTTCCAGATTGAATACAGATACCGTATTCTCAATGGCAGTTTCTGCAGCGGTACGTTGTATGGATTCAATTACTATTTTCTTCGCCTGTTGGTTAGCAGTCATCTTGGCTTCTTCAACGATCTCCATAATTTTACCCATAGCATCGGATTTAGCTTCTTCAGTGAGAGTTTCCACTAATTGAGCTTTTGCTTCCTCTGCGGACAAACCTGCTATTTGTTCCAACTTAAGAATACTTTCCTGATATGCTTTCTCAACTTCCTGTTGACGCAATACCAATTTATCAGCTTGTTTCTTTAAGGATTCTTTTGCTGCATTGAATTCTGCAGTTTTCTTCTTTAGTTCTTCTACTTCCTTATTAAAGGCTTGTTCTTTTTGACGGAGTTTTTGTTCGTTTTGAGCAACCTTATTAGTTCTCTCCCTGCATTCTTTTTCGTTGTCGGACTTCATCTGCAGAAACTTTTCTTTAGCTTGAAGCATTTTTTCTTTCTTCATTATTTCTGCTTTTTCCTCTGCATCTTTTATCATATCCTGACTTTTCTTTGTCAGAGTAGAACGTAATTTTGTGGTAGCCAACCACACACCCAACCCGCAGGCTGCTATAGCGATGATTACATATATTAAAATATTTAGCATGATGTTGTTTTATTGTTTCAGTATCTCTGAATACAGGCAATAAAACACTAATTGTTGAAAAGAAAAAGGTTGCATCAAACGGAAAACATTGGAGTATCAAGCAAAAACTCCTATATACACGTTTTGGGTTTTAAACGGTATCAAGTCTCCGCCGCTTGACTTGTGATCAAGACTCGTATATTTCAATGTTAATATACGAATTGGGGTCCGCTTTAGCCGCCAAATGCACCCGTTTCTATCATTAAATCTGTTGAGTTTGCGAACTGTGTTATTCCGCTTACAGGATGCAACCCTAATTTAAATTATTTCAAAAAACACTACTTTACCTCTTTATTTTGTTTTATCCAAAACTGAAGAAAGTAACTCATCCAAACGTATCAATCTTTCATCCAATCTCTTCTCTTGTTCGGATTCTTCTTCTTTCTTTTTATTTTTCAGTGCAGATACAACACTTTCCAATAAAGCCATTGCCAAGAGGTCTTGCTTGTCTTTAAATGCAGTAAGTTTAGTTTCGTATCTTTGCACCAAATTGTTTATTATTACGGACGCTTGACAGAATATCTCTCTGTCCTGTTCACGAACCTTGAGGTTATAGGGCCGTTCCAAAATATCAATCTTCAGTGTCAAGTTTCCGTCCATTATTATCTTTTGAAATTATAGAAATACTTCTATTTATTTTCTTCAACAAATCGTTTATTAATACCTTACTTTCAGAAATATCTGAATTGTTAATTACTATATTACCTAAATTGTTTATTCTTTCTTTTTTTATTAATCGTTCATTCTCATTTGACAATTCCGTTAATTGTTTCTGCAAGTTTAAAATATCATTTTCTTTCTCGGATAATTTTCTTTGTAACTCAATTCTTTCAGAAATCAAAGATCTGACCTTTAATTCTATATCCTCTATTATTTTATTCAAATCAGTCACAATTAACGAGAATAATCTGTTTTTTATACTGTCCGTTTTGCAAAGTTAATACAAATTTTCTTATTGACGTCTTATGTTCGAGAAAAATTACATGGGTAATTTATGTCCCATTTTATCTTTTTTGGTCTTCAAATAATGAAAATCGTATTCATTCGGCTCTATGACAATAGGTACGGTTTCAACGATTTTAATACCGAATCCTTCCAAACCTACTCTTTTTAGAGGATTGTTAGTCATTAATCGGACTCTTGTAGCATTCATATCACGGAGTATTTGAGCACCGATGCCGTAATTTCTCTCATCGGGTTTGAAACCTAAAGCAAGATTTGCCTGTACCGTATCCATTCCTTCGTCCTGAAGTTTATAAGCATGCAATTTGTTTATCAAACCGATTCCTCTTCCTTCCTGATTCATGTATACAACCATGCCTTTTCCCTCCTTTTCTATGTTTTGCATGGCTTGATGTAATTGATCTCCGCAGTCACACCTCATGGATCCGAAAATATCTCCGGTTGCACAGCAGGAATGTACCCTGACAAGTATAGGTTCATCCTTTTCCCATTCTCCTTTTTTTATAACAAGGTGAGAAAATCCGTTATTCTTCTGGGTATATGCGATTAATCGGAAATGTCCCCATTTTGTAGGAAAATCAACTTCCTCATGCTTTTCTATTAGAGTTTCATGATTCAGACGATAGGCGATTAAATCCTCAATAGATACAATTTTGAGATTATGTTTTTTTGCAAATTCCATAAGGAAAGGTAATCTTGCCATCGTGCCGTCGTCATCCATTATTTCCATCAAAGCACCTGCGGGATACAAACCGGCCAAACGGCACAAATCAACCACAGCTTCTGTATGACCGGCTCTTTTCAAAACACCTTCGTCTTGAGCGTACAACGGATTTATATGTCCCGGCCTTCCGAAATCCGAAGCTTTGGCTTTCGGATCGGCTAAATGTCTTATGGTTGCACATCTGTCGTATATGGATACACCTGTTGTACAACCCTCAAGTTTATCAACTGTGACGGTAAAAGGCGTTCCTAACACAGATGTATTGTCCGTTACCTGATGAGGTAAATCCAGTTCCTTACAACGTGAGATTGTTATAGGAGTGCAAAGAACGCCTCTGGCATTCTTTAACATAAAATTAACCTGTTCAGGATTTATTTTTTCTGCAGCAATGACTAAATCTCCTTCGTTCTCTCTGTCCTCATCATCAACAACAATAACGAACTTCCCTTGTCTTATATCTTCAATAGCTTCCTCTATTGTGTTAAGTTTAGTATTCATCAGTTTTGTTCTTTATATTATAACTGCTTTATAATTTTTTAAATATTTTGCAAAATTAAGAAAAACTTTATATCTTTGCAAAATTAAACGGGAAAAATAGTCATTTTTGAGAGAAATTATGGGCATATTTCATATTGTAACTCAAGGTATTTTGTTTGGATTAACACTATCATTGATGATAGGACCTGCTTTTTTTAAATTAATCCAAACAAGTATTTCCCAGGGATTCCGTTCGGGATCTCATTTAGTATTGGGAATTTCTCTGAGTGACATAATAATGGTGTTTGTTGCATGGTACGGATTGTCCAGCGTGTTTGAAACTCGTTCAGCACAGAAAATAATATCCGTCATAGGCGGAGTGGTCATTATATGTTTCGGGCTGTACACGGCAAGTAAAAGACATATTTCACCGACCCCTTCACGGTCTTTAATAAAAGAGGGTAATTTCAGACTTAAATACTTAGGACAAGGTTTTCTTTTCAATATTGTTAATCCCGGGACTTGGCTGTTTTGGTTGATTCCTATCGGTTTAGCTAATGCGTACGCAAAAAGAATAGAGCAATTAATATTTCTCTCTACTGTTTTGTTGACTAATTTTTGTATGGATATAATTAAGTGTGCTATCAGCAATGAATTGAAAAAATTTTTAACTGATAACGTAATAACTATAATAAACAGAGTTGTCGGCAGCATACTTATTGCATTCGGTTTATATCTTGCAATCTCGGCATTTTTACCGGACAATGTGAGTTTGTTAAATAGTTTTCGTTAATAATCGTACAAATTTATTGGGAGTATTTTAAAATACGGTTGTATTTTAAACGAAGAGGTAAAGAGATATTATGTTGTAGTTGTGAATCATAATGAAAAAACGGATATAGTTGATGCTTATAAGGTTATACGATGATAATATTTCTGCAAAGCAGGTCAATACAATTGTTGATATTCTGAATCACGACGGTATTGTTTTAGTCCCGACCGATACCTTGTATGCTTTTGTATGCAGTATTCATTCTCATAAAGCAGCCAAAAAGTTAGCAGAATTAAAAGGTAAGAAACTTGAAAAGAGTAATTTCTCCATCATGTGTTCTTCTCTTTCAATGGCCTCTTCTTATGTGAAACCTATTTCAAATACTCAATTTTCATTTATAAAATCACTCAATACAGGCGAATTTACATTCGTTATGCAGGCGAGTAATTTGACACCTAAAATTTTTCAAAATAAGAAAAAGACCGTAGGTATAAGAATTTCGCAAAACAGAATAATCACATCCGTGATAGAAGAATTGAAAATACCATTGCTTGTAACCTCGGCTCCGCATGAAGACGATGACGGAGAAATTGTTAAAAATGCGGAACTGATTTATGAAAAGTATTCTTCAATTATTGATTTTGCGATAGATAACGGCGAGATTACCTCTGAACCATCCACTGTTATAGATTTGACTTCCGGAGAAAACTATGATATTATTCGACAGGGTATAGGTAAAATATAGGAATGATGAAGTTTTCGTTGTCTTATATTGTAGTTTTCGTAGTTACTGTCTGCAGTTTGATTGCACAGGAAGATCAGGATTATAAAATCCGAATGAGAAAGGCTGTTGATAATTCAAATTTTAATTTGGCTTTGCAAATTTATGCGGGAGCCGAACAGGATGATTATTATGATATGGAAAGTTTGCAACGTATGAGTTGTGAATGTTATTACTCACTTAATGAGTTGTCAAAGGCGGAAACTATTTGTAAAAAGCTTTATGATGAAGAGGAAAACAGCAATCTTACGGACTTAATATATATGTGTATATTGGCTTCAAAAGGAAACAGTAATGATGATAAGATTGCAGAAATTGCAAATAAAATGGGAGAGTATCCGTTAGAAAAAACTATATTGCGACAAATGAGTTTGATAAGCAATAAAGATATAAATAGAGTAATATCTGCAATAAACCGATACACTGTTTCAAAAAACATAGTTGATAAAGAAGAACTGAAAAACTATAAAACTATACTTACGGTTATGTATTTTTTTAATAACTGCTATACAGATGCATATAACTCTTCTATTGATTACCTTACAATGGATAATCAGCCGGTCATATACTATATTTTAGGAATCTTACGTGAAAGAAGACAGGAGTATGCTTCGGCAATATCATTTCTGTCGTTTGCAATTAAAAACGGATATAACCATTATGATGCTTATTTACAAAGAGCAATTTGTAAAGGATATGAGGGCGAATACGTATCTTCCAATAAGGATTTGGATACTTGTATAATGATAGATAGTAATTATTATGCGTTTTATGTCAAAGGTGTCAATTATTGTCATTTGCATTTGTATCAAGACGCTCTTACTAATTTTGATTATAGTATAACTCTTAATGATTCTTTTTCTGAAAGTTATAATTACAGAGGAATTGCATATACAAATCTGAAAGAATATGAATTTGCTCTCAGAGATTTTAAACAGGCATTGTATTTGGATAAGAAAACAGAATATGCACACAACAATTTGGGAATAGCCTATGAACAGATTGGCAGATTGGCAGATGCTATTGAAGAGTATAAGTTGTCTATAAAGTATGAGCCTGATTTTGAGGGAGGTTATTATAATTTAGGACGGATATATACTGATCTGCACTTAACTTCAAAAGCAATTAAATATCTGACAAAAGCGGCAGAAATTGATTCGGAAATATCGGATGTTTATTATCTTTTAGGAGTAAATTATCAAGAAAAAGATGAGAAGGAAACGGCGTGTAAGTATTTCTCTTTAGCTCTGGAGTTAGACCATACCAAAGCACAAGAGAAAATAGACAATTATTGCAATAA
>JAFUYA010000108.1 GCA_017477025.1 Bacteroidales bacterium
AAAAACAAAATTCAAAAAACAAAAATAAGATTCCGCCGGGCTTATGCGTAGATTATGCCAGATTGATGCTTATTCAAGGCGATACCGTTAAAGCATCTGGATTTTTGGATAAAGAAACTTTGATTTATCCCGAAAGCAAAACCTATATAGATAATCTTAAAAAAGAGTTGGGATTATGAAAAGATTTCTGTTATATACACTGATTGCCGTCATTTTCGCTTCCGCCTGCTCGTCTTCCAAACCTAAATTGGATAAGGTTAATCCTAATATGAGTAAATTGGCACCGCAAAACACTTCATCTGCTGACAAAACAAATCCGAAAACGGAAAAACAGCAGGATAAAACAAAGGAAGAAAAGAAGAAATTAAAAGAACGGCAAAAAGAAATAGATCGTAAGAAAAAAGAAGCTGCAAAGACAAAAAAAGAAAATGATAAGAAGCAGAGAAAAGCGGATAAAGATCGTAAAAAAACTGAAAAGAAACAGGATGAATTAATAAAGAATGCCGTTAAAGAAGAAAAGAAAAGAATAGAAGAAGAGAGGAAAAAAGAAAAAGAAAATCTTCTTAACACGATAAAAGAAAACAAGGGAAATTATTCGGATTCCGAAGATGAAAAGACAAAAGTAAAAACGGCAGTAATACGTGTTGATACTGCTGTTGCCGATTCCGTTGAAGAAAAAACATTGAATGATATTCTGAATACCGATAATTCAGACAACTCTGCAATTGTCAGAAACGTAGGTACGGAAGACTATGACAACACACCTGCTTTTTTGAAAAAATTCAAAAAGAAAAAATCCTCAAACTCACAATCTGACAATACCGATACTTCACTTGGTAATGATAAGTCCGCAGATGAAAAGAAAATGACCACTATGGACAAAGTTCTGTATATGATGGACGCTAAAAATCAACCGATTAACAAAGGTGATACTGCTAAAATCAATGCCGAATCAATGCGTTATTACAAAGAACCTGAAAAAGAGAATTTCGTCAAAAGAACCTGGCACAAAATATTTCCTAAAAAGGTAGAAAGAAACATTACCTATGATAAACTATATAAAGAAGAGCCTAAAAACATCCTTATTCTTTATCCTTGGAACAGATCCGACTATGAAAAGGCTGCAGATATGCTATATATTGCGGCGACAAAGGAATTGGGAAAGAAAGGTTATTACGTTTATTCCGCAGTTGAAGGTATGGAAAAGCACAAACGAGATACTGCATTCTGTTCCCGTTATGTAAAAATGTCAGATTTGAGAAATATACGAAAACAATATGATGCCGATGCCGTTTTGTTCATCACAGTTTACCGCTTTGACAACCCTTATTGGAGTACTTCTACAAAAGCCGTTGCTCATTATACCATGATTTCCACAAAAACGGCGGACACATTGTTTGCTCGCCAGTTGGAATTCAATTATGACACTCCTATTCCACCTAAAGAATATCATAACAAGGATTTGGAATTGGACAACGAGCAGGTATATGATTTGGGAGTTATGGAACAGATGCAGATCTACGCATTTGAAGATATTCCTTACGGACCTTACCACAAGAAATACAAAAAAGATCAAAAGAGATATTCAAAACAACAGGAAGTTAAGTACAAAATAAACGTCCGTCCAAGCTAAAAACTCAACGGAAAACTAACACATGAAATACCGCTCCTGATATGGCAAAAGAAAAAAAAGCATTTGTTTGTGCCGACTGTGGCTATCAATCTTCAAGTTACTTGGGCAAATGTCCGCAGTGTAATTCATGGGGAACTTTTGAGGAAAAAGTCTTGCGTTCTTCAGAATCGGTGGTGCATAAGACTCATTCTGCAAAGGCGGAAGCCAGACCTATTTCACAAATTCAATACACCGAATCACACAGGTTTGACGTCAAAGATACGGAATTTAACCGTGTGTTGGGCGGCGGTTTGGTTACGGGAAGCGTTGTTTTGATCGGCGGAGAACCAGGAATAGGTAAGAGTACGTTATTGCTGCAAGTAGCGTTGAATTGCAATGACAGTAAGATTTTGTACGTATCCGGAGAGGAAAGTGCCGAACAAATAAAACTGCGACAAATGCGTATGGGAATTTCTTCGGACAATTGTCTCGTTATGTCTGTAACTGACGTTGATGAAGTAATAGAAACGGCAAAAGATTTAATGCCCCGTATGCTCATTGTAGATTCCGTTCAGACAATGACTTCAAGGGATTCGGATTCTTTTGCAGGCAGTATTACACAAGTGCGTACATGTGCCGATAAATTAATTGATTTTGCCAAATTGTATAATATTCCTGTACTTTTGGTAGGACATATAACCAAAGAAGGCTCACTTGCCGGTCCTAAAATTTTAGAACATATGGTTGATACCGTACTTCAGTTTGAAGGAGATAAAAATTACGGGTACAGAATTTTAAGATCAATAAAGAATCGTTTCGGATCAACCAATGAGTTGGGTATATACGAGATGACTTCTTATGGTTTAACTACGGTAGATAACCCTTCCAAAGTACTTCTTTCACAAAGGGATGAACAATTGAGCGGAGTTTCTGTGTGTGCTGCTTTGGAAGGACGGCGAACTTTACTGATAGAAACACAGGCTTTGGTATCGCCGACTTATTATTCATCTCCGCAAAGAATAAGTAACGGATTTGACATACGCCGATTAAATATGCTGTTGGCGGTATTGGAGAAAAAAGCCGGAGTAAAAGTAAGCAATAAGGATGTCTTTCTCAATATTGCAGGAGGATTGAAAGTCAATGATACATCCATGGATTTGTCCGTTTTGGCTTCAATAATATCTTCTCATCAAGACGTGAATGTGAATAACAAATGGTGCTTTGCGGCAGAAGTCGGACTGAGCGGAGAAATACGTCCCGTACCCTATATAGACAGAAGACTTAACGAAGCACAGGCTATGGGATTTGAAAAGATTTTTCTAAGCAAATACAATAAAGACAACCTGCTTGAGAGATACAAAATACAACCTGTACTCATCGCATCCGTAAATGATTTGATAGAACAACTGATAAAATAATAGAACAATATATTTGCAAAATAAACATTAATTATTAACCAAAAAACATCAAAAGACATGAAAAAGTATTTAGCAGAAATGTTCGGTACGATGGTATTAGTACTGATGGGATGCGGTGTTGCCGTATCATTGAATTGCACTTCCGATTGTTCTAACATCATTAACGCTTCATCCGTTATAGGTACGGCATTGGCTTTCGGTTTGGCAGTAGTAGCAATGGCATATACCATAGGAGGTATTTCAGGTTGCCACATCAATCCTGCAATCACGTTAGGAGTTTGGCTGAGCGGCAGAATGACAGGTAAGGAAGCCTGTATGTATATGCTATTCCAAGTTATAGGAGCATTTATCGGCAGTGCTTTGTTATGGCTTTTGACATCCAACGCAGGTTTGAACGGAACGGGAGCCAATAATTTACAAGAAGGTGTAAGTGTTTTAGGCGGATTACTTGCAGAAATCATTTTCACCTGCGTATTTGTTCTTGTAGTTTTAGGTGCAACGAGCAAAACTAACGGAGCAACAAACAACTTTGCCGGTCTGGCAATAGGTTTGGCTTTAGTTTTGGTTCATTTGGCATGTATCCGTTACACGGGAACAAGTGTAAATCCGGCAAGAAGTTTAGCTCCTGCTATTTTCCAAGGCGGAACGGCTTTATGCAATGTATGGATTTTCATCGTTGGTCCGTTTATCGGCGGAGCTGCAGCTGCTGTTATATGGAAATGTATATCTTCAGATAAAGAAATCAAATAGTTTTTTTTATTATTAAGAAATATGCCCCGATTGTTTAACACAATCGGGGCATATTTCTTAATAATAACCCGTATCTATCTTATTTTCTTTAATTGAGTATCATTTTCAATCAAGTATATGGAAGATCCTGATGCTTTTTTATACTGCACGTTTTCAGAATCTGAAACATTTTTATCGCAATCTTCTTCCTGCCTGCCGTATTTACTGACATAATCCGCTTTTTTTAAAAATTCTTCGTCTATATCTCCAAAACCTCTCGGAGAAGGTTTGCCACTGAAATTGGCAGATGTGGAAACTATCGGAAAATCAATCTCTTCAAACAATTTTTGTAAGTAATCGTTTTTCGGGATTCTTATTCCTATGCTCTCATTAAAAGAAAGATTCTCAACAGGTAAGTTTTTGGCTTTCGGATATATGACGGTAGTCGGCTCTTTTGCAGAATTTATCAAATCAATTGCACATTGAGGAATATATTGTACGTAGTTACCAAGCATTTCAATGTCTTTAACCAAGACAATAAGGCTTTTGGTGTTGTCTCTTCCCTTAATGGCTTTAACTCTCTCTATTGCAGCAACATTAAGAGCCGAACAACCTATACCCCAAATGGTATCGGTCGGATAAATAAGAACCTTACCCTGTTTTAATATGACACTGTCTTTCATTATTTTGAATTGTAAGAACCAAACGGCGAGTCCAATAAAATAAAGTGCGACGTTATTATTTTGAAGTCGCACTTTATCATTTCAGAAAATCACTTTATTTCATCAGGAAATTAATATCATCCTGTAATGTGTATTCTTTTGTCGGCGTTCCGTAATGAAAGACTTTCATATTGTTGTTTCGTCCCGTCAAAGTCAAATGACCGTCTTTCAATCTCAAAGCAGTAGCCTCACGTATGGCCGCAACATAAGTTTCTTTATTGGCTGCAATAAACTCGTTTATACGATCATCTCTCGTTTCTCCGCCGTGTTTCGGATCAACAAAGTCAGTATAATGCGGATTTATCTGAAAAGGCACCAATCCCATAGTTTCAAAACTCTCAGGTTCAACTATAGGCATATCATTTGTCGTTTTCAAAGACAGACCTGCAACATTGCTGCCTGCACTCCAACCCATATAAGGCGTACCTGTCATTGCCTTTTCACGAATTGCCTTCATAATACCAAGACGTTGCATTTCCTTTACCAAATAAAAGGTATTGCCCCCTCCTACTGCGATACATTGTGCGTGCATTACCGCTTCAATAGGGTTTTCTTCCTTGTGAATGCTGTGAATACTAACTCCGAACGTTTCATATACCGCAGCAACTTTTCGTTCGTACTGATCATATCCTTGAGCAAAGCCTGCATAAGGAATAAACAAAACATCCTTAATCCGATTTTCCTTACAAAACTCCTCAATCATGGATTTGCACCAGCCCAAATATTTTTCACCTGCATTAGTAGAGTTACTAATCAACAGAAGATTCCTTTTGTCCATTTTTTATTTACATTTTAGTTTATTCAATTTATGATTTTACAAAGTAGCGGCAAATATACCGACAAATACGGAACCTATCAATGCAAAAAATGTAAATGCTAAAGCAATGATTGAAAGGATTCCGTAAATCAGACAGAATGTTTTCACATCGTGTAATCCTGCTGCCGTCAGTTCCTGACTATTTGAGGATATGCCGTTAAGAATCTTTTTACCAGCGTTGAATAACAGGTACCCCAACACTGCACCTATTACCGCACATATAAGATAGATAACGAACATTGCTACACCCGAAAAAGCTGTTGCATTATAAGACAACTCCATTCCGTCCAATTCGTCGGACATTGAATTCAGTGCCGATTTCAAAAACAGACTTCCGATACCTGCAATAAGACAAAATCCTGCACCTATAAAACTTAAAATACCGAAAATCTTAGCCCACTTGGCTGAACTGACCAAATCGTTTTTCACCGTAGGAGTTAATTCTATTACCTGCGGTTGTTGTTCATCGTTGTTCATAATAGTTTCCATTTTATTTAGATTTTTTATTTAATAACTTAAATGTTTAGTTTTCCAAACATTAACTATTGAAAAATAAAAATAGTTTTTAGCAGAATTTTCTCCCTGATTTCTGACAAATTCATTAACTTTTTCACAGTTTTCTTAATAAAAATTTCAGTAATATGTATTTTTATTTTTCTCTCTCTTAAAATTATTTCTTTAATAGGTGCAAAGATATAGATATTTTTTGTAATTTCGCCAAAATTTTTGGTTAAAAATACAGTCAGATGGGATTCTTGCATCCGTGGTTTTTATTATTGTCTTTGGGAATTGTGATTCCGATCGCAGTTCATTTGTTTAACTTTCACCGTTTTAAGCGGGTGCTGTTTACAAACGTAAGATTTCTTAAATCTGTTGCAACCGAAAATAAAAAACAAAACAAATTACTTGAACGTATTTTGTTATTGTTAAGATGTCTTACCGTTCTATTGCTTGCTTTCCTGTTCGCCCAACCGTATATAATAAACAATGATAATCAATTTGTCAAAGAAGGCAATAATGCAGTGGTATTAATTGTAGATAATTCGTTTTCCATGCAAAATACTGCAAAAAAAGGCACTTTACTTGAAACTGCAAAACTGAAAGCAACGCAAATCCTTGACGAATATTCGGACAACGATGTATTTTGCCTTTTGACTAACGATTTGGAAGGCAAACACAAACATTTCGTTACAAAAAAAACTTTCTTGGATTTTCTCAAAGATACGGAAATATCTCCTGCCGGTGTTACGTGTTCCGAATTAGTCAATACAGCACATCGTTTGTTGGCAATGAGAAGTGAAAACAGCAAACGAATGTTTATGATTTCCGATTTCCAAAAATCAAATTCCGATTTTGGGAATATAAAACAAGACAGTCTTATAAAAGATATTTTTCTTCCTTTAGAAGCACGTAACGTAAGCAATGTATATGTTGATTCGCTTATCATTGATAAAAACATTTTTCTGAAAGGTCAGAAAGTTGATTTGACGGTAAGAGTCCGCAATGCTTCCGATGAGGATATTGAAAAACAAACAGTGAAGTTGTTTATCGGGGATAAACAACAAAGTTTGGTAACTGCGGATATTCAAGCCAACTCTTCAGTTGATATTCCTATGAGTTTTGTTTTGGAAACCGAAGGAGAAATTCTCGGAAGAATAAACATATTGGACAATCCTGTAATATATGATGATGATTTCTATTTCACACTTAACGTCGGTGAAAAGATAAAAGTTCTGTCCATAAACGGAAACGGCGAAAACAAGTATTTAACCCGCCTTTTCAAAAATTCCGATGAAATAGAATTGAATCAAATGAATGCTTCAAATATAGACTTTTCAAAATTTGCCAAATATTCTGCAATCATACTTAATGAATTGAATACTATTTCAAGCGGATTGGCTGATGAATTGAAATCATGCAGAAGCAAAGGTGTAACGTTAGTCGTTATTCCTTCCGAACAAATTGATATACAATCATACAATACAGCCATGCAAATACTGCAAATGCCGCTGTGGGATAAGAAAATCGAAAGAACGGTTAAGATTAAAAGTGTAGATACTGACAACCGTATTTTCCGCAATGTGTTTTCGCAGGTTAATGATAACATGGAAATGCCACGATGCAAAAAATACTACAAATTGAGAAATTCTGCCGATGTTTCCAAACAGGATATTATGACGACTGTTAATGATGATGCATTTTTTGCAGAGAACACTGTCGGGGCATCTGATGCGTTTGTATTTGCTACACCTTTCAACGAACAATGGACAGACTTTGTAAATCAGAGTATTTTTGTCCCCGTTATGTGGAATATTGCTTTGTATTCCTCTGTATTACCTCCTGCCTTTATGTTTTGTAACAGCGACAAGTTTATTGACATTTCCGTCTTGAATACCGACAACGACAGCGAATACATTTCTTTGGTTAAACGAGGAACTCAAAACAGTGTAATCCCGCAAATGCTTTCAGTTAATTCAAGATACGGTTTTTACCTGAAAGGACAACTCAAACAGGCAGGTTTTTATGACATCAAAGATAAGAATAAACTTTTGGGCGTTTTGGCTGTAAATTACCCGCGAGAAGAATCCGAATTAATATTTTTCAACTCAACGGATATAAACAAACGCCTGAAAGCAATCAATTATGACAATTATTCAGTGTTTAATGACCGCAAAATGATAAAAACTTATTTCAGTCAAAGCAAGAAAGGATTTGATTTCACATTTCCTCTTTTGGGATTGATTGTAATTTGTCTTACAACAGAGGGACTTATACTGAACAGATTGAAAAAATAAGAGTAAAGAAACATAAACACAATAAAAAAAATGAAGAAAATTTTAATTACATTGGTATTTGCAACGTTGACTATTAGTGCATTTGCAGACAATGACGGAATCATGAATTATCAATCCGTTGCGATGAGTGACAGCACATCTGAAACACCGGCACCGTCACATTGGACAATTAAGAACGATTTGATTTTGACTTTTGAACAAACACAAATCAGTAATTGGGCTGCCGGAGGTTTCTCAAACTTGTCGTTCGGAGGATTATTCAAAGGTTTTTACAATTATCAAAACGGAAAACACAAAGTTGATAATACAGCCGAAGCTTCTTATGCAAGAACAAAACAAGATCAAAACGGCGAAGGTATTTGGGACAGCGGTAACAGATGGATAAAATCCGAAGACAAGATAGAATTAAACTCCATTTACGGTTATCAGGCAATCGGCAATTGGAACTATTCTGCATTGATGAACTTAAAATCTCAATTTGATAACGGTTATGACAAAGACAGCAATATTATTTCTGCAGGCTTATCTCCTGCAATCCTTACTTCTTCTGTCGGAATGGAGTATAAAAAGACAGGATTTTCTGCACTGTTCTCGTTCTTGACCGGAAAAACGACATATTGTCTTGATGAAAGAGAAAAAATACGCAAATCAATATTTGGAACGGATGATTGGGACAGAACATGGAAATTTTCTTTGGGTTCTTTTGTCAAATTATTCTACCAAAGAGATGTATGGACCAATGTTAATGTATTGGCGAAGTTAGACTTCTTCTGGGATTATTCCAAACCTTTACTTGACACTGATATAAACGGGGAAGTTTTCGTAAGTATGAAAATTAATAAATACCTAAATGCATTTGTCAGCATACAGGCAGCTATAGACAAAGACTTCTCGACTCATATTCAGTACAAAGAACGTTTCGGAATCTCTATACCGATAAACTTCTAAAAAAAGACACTAGTTCGTGAAATCAAATAGGTCCGTTTCTCTGGAAGAAAACAAATCCAACTGACTTTTGGAGACATCTTCTGGTTCGGAAACATTGGCTGCAAGAAAATCTTTAAGTATTTTTTTTGCAGCCGTTTTTTTTGTCATATCATTCAACCTCGCATATCTGTCAAGCAAAACCAAATCCTTACGATTAAGAGAAATCTTAAGAATTTGTGAATCGGTAGTATTGTGTATTTTGCTTTTCATCGGTTTCATTTTGCAAAAATAGTATTTTTTTCAATATCTTTGCACTCTCAAAAGATTAAAATAATATGAATCTGTATAAATCATTAACTTCAAACAAAGAAACTTTCTTCCTTTTAGCAGGTCCGTGCGTAATAGAAAATGAAGAAATACCGTTTGTTATTGCAGAGAAACTGATAAATATAACAAACGAATTGCATATACCTTTCATTTTCAAGGCTTCTTACAGAAAAGCCAACCGTTCAAGATTGGATTCGTTTTCAGGTATAGGAGACGATAGGGCTTTGAAAATACTTGCAGACATAAAAGCAAAATACAATGTTCCGATAGTAACGGACGTTCATTCTTCAGAAGAAGTTGAAAAAGCGGCAGAGGTTGTTGATATTCTGCAAATACCTGCCTTTCTGTGCAGACAAACGGATATTATAGTAAGTGCTGCAAAAAGCGGACGTATTATCAATATCAAAAAAGGTCAGTTTCTGAGTGCGGAGAGTATGCGGTATGTTTGCCAAAAAGCATTTGACTGCGGAAACAAAAATGTAATACTTACTGACAGAGGCACGTTTTTCGGCTACCAAGATTTGGTTGTAGATTTCAGAAGTATTCCGATTATGCAACAAAACAATGTTCCGGTCGTTATGGATATTACACACAGCCTGCAACAACCAAACCAAACAAACGGTGTATCGGGAGGTAATCCTCAAATGATAGAAACCATAGCAAAAGCTGCCATTGCTGCAGGTGCAGACGGTATATTTATGGAAACTCATCCCGACTGCAAAAATGCAAAAAGTGACGGAGCTAATATGCTACCATTGGAGCAGGCAGAAAAATTGCTTACCAAATTGGTAAAATTAAAAAAGACTGTAAATAGTTTGTAGAACACGACAAATTAAAAATCTATCAAAAAAATTTTTAAATACAAAATTAAGAAAATCATAAACGGAATAAAGCGGTATTTTTGACACTAATACAATAGTTTATTTAACGGGAAACATCATTTTACAAAAAAATACTATTCATTATTAAATATCTTTTCTAATTTTGTAAAATGATATAATAGAAAAAATATTTATATCATGTATATAAATGTTGAATTTATTGTTTTCCACGTAAAAGATTTTTAAATTATGTAGAAATTAAGTAGATACTTAGTTCTATTGTTTGTTGCTTTAATTTTTGTCTTCTCATGTGACAATGAAGAATAATTTAAAAGATCTGGACCACCACAACCTCCTATTAATGATTCCGAGTGATTTATTGAGAGAATGAAGGATTCGGTACAGGTATTGGTAGTAGAGATACTATTACGTATGGTATATAACTAAACAATCTGATTATTACTTATTAGACTATCGTCCGAGTTAAAAGAGAGGAGTTTGTGCTACATATATTATTTATAATCAATAAGATTCTGTTTTACGACATAAGTTAGATTTAATATCCCTTCCTGCTATTTAGTAGATTGTTAAAGGTATATACCGATCGTTTAAAGCATATTGCGGTAATGATAATTGGATGCATGGAAATGGTTGGACGTTCGTTCTTCATGGTTTCGAAGTTTCATCTATAGAACCCGTTCTATAAAATATAGATATAAGTATCATGAACAAAATTCTTATGTTTAAAAAAGTAAAAAAGTATCTATTTTTAGCAATAGTTATTGTTGTTATGCCGTGTAGTTGAATTTCTTGTGAGGATGATAAAAAAGAAAATACAGAAGAAATAGAGGAAGATAACATCTGTATTAAATGTGCGGAGTTCATTGATATGGATATGTGTTAAAAATTCCATCCTTTTGGATAACTACCTTTGTAAAAGGAAAGGATATTACGGTTCGGGTCGTAGTCATAGTACATATTTTTATATTGTCTGCAATCAATAATATAAAATGTTGAGCAAAAATTAGATTCTGTACATAAAGGAGAACCTGTTGCCGTTCAGGCAGTAGGTAAAATGAAAGAGTTCGATTATGCTACAGGAGAAGATGATGATCTTCCGCACAAAAATGATAGTCCGGAAATATTCTACTTTGAAATGTATGACATCAGCATACAAAATAATAAATAGTACATGTCATAAAGTATCATTCCTTTGATGATATGTAAATTATATAGATTATAACTGAAAATTCATGTTAGAAAACTAATGATCACAACTGAGATTTATTATATTAATTTAGTAATATATTGAGTTAGCATAATTTTTTATCGCTACTTAACTCATAAAATCTAATTTAACAGCTTTCAATTAATACTTCGCTCTCTATACTTTTAAACTGATTGCTTACAGACGAGTTATATTCGTTGTATTCTCTCTGTTAAGTAGTAATTCTTTTTCTCTCTCCCCTACTATAATGCTTACTGTCTAAAACTGTTTCTTTATCCTTAGTCTGAATCTTTACGACAGTATCCGTGAAACATATCGTATCTTGAAGATACTTATACTTATAAACATCTTTGTAGAGAGTTTTATATATCGTGTCATTCTGCATATATATGTATATACTATCATGCATAATACACACATTGTACAACAAAAAAAAAAAGAGCGACAT
>JAFUYA010000109.1 GCA_017477025.1 Bacteroidales bacterium
ACTTTTTTTTATGCAAATATTATAAATATTTTAATTGAATACTATTGAGCAACACACAAAGGATCAAATCCATGACCTGGACTAAGCGACGTTGCTAACCCACCGTTAGGCCCAAACCGTTTTGCATAATCACCATCAAAGCAAAAGGCTTTCATATATTCACTCGTCCAAAAACAGCCATCACCTGTTACGGTCGGAATACCATTAGTTCCTCTTTGTTCATATATTGCTCTGGCTTGTTCAACTGTAGCCAAAGTCATTCCTCTATCACTACAATATTTTGCTGCACCTTCCTGTGCATTACCATTAATAGCAGGAACCTGATTCGTTTTAGGTGAGACATAATAATTTGTTCCATTTAAACTAACTTTATATGCCGGAGCATCACCAAACATCTTACCGGCAATACATGATTCACCATAAAAAACATTGCCATTTGTACATGTTTTGCATTTTTCACCTTCATATACAGAACAGTTTTCTACATATCCTTTTGCACAAGATGTTCCGTCTTTGTGATATCCCCCTGAACAACTATTACACGTATAATCCGTTTGGTCTGCACAGTTATCTATCGGGTTATATGCTATACAACTTCCGTTACTGTATGTCTTACAACCCTCTATTTCCGCAAGTTCACAACTCGTTCCGTTATTCTTATACTGTTCACTTTTACACGTTGTACATTTTCCGTTTACATCTGCACTCGTACAGTTTGCTACCTCTATCTTTGAGCAAGAACCGTTTGCATTCAAATAATTTCCGCTCTTGCAACTATTACACGTATAATTCGTTTGATCATCACAATTATCTATCGGATTATATGCTATACATTCTCCATTGTTGTATGTCTTACAACCCGTTACCTCTTGTAATTCACAACTTCCTCCGTTGTTCTTATACTGTCCGCTCTTACATTCTGAACAACTATCTCCTGAATATGTTTTACAATCCGCTATCTCTATTTCTTCACATACTCCGTTATTATTTCTATACTTATTTGAACATACTTCGCACGTTTCTCCGTCCGTTGTTGAGGCACAGTTATTATCTGACAAACTTGTACATACTCCGTTCTTCAACATATATCCGTCTGAACAGCCGCTGCACGTTACTCCTGAATATCTTTCACAATTTGCAAGGTTTACCGCACTGCAACTGTTTCCTCCCAAACTGTATCCGTCTTCACATGTGCTACATCTTCCGTTACTATACTCCGAACAATTATTTACTAATCCGTCAAACAGTTTATGATTTGCAAGAATATATCTTCCGCAATCCATTCCGCCATCTATTTCTCCGCAATAATCCGTATATTCGCCTTGGGGTTTTATTCCTTCTTCGCTTATCAAAAATCTAAATCTATCTTTTCCTGCACTGTTTGGTTTCTTTTTTCCGTTTGTATCTACTATTATTTCTGTACACTTTTCTGCATCGCATACATAGTCATAACTGCTTCCGTCTGTCAAACATACTTCGTTATCACAATTTCCTGCTAATTTTTTTAAATCTTCTTCAAATTTTAGTTTAAACTGTTCAGGCGTTAAGTTATACAGTTTATATCCGTTTACTGCTTCTGCATTCTTATATGCGTTTGTTAATGTATTATTTACTTTCAAATATTTTGACACCAAATCTCTGTTTTGCATTGTTTGCATAAGATTTGGTATTACAAGTGCTGCCACTACTCCGATTATACCAATGGCTATTAGAACTTCCGATAAAGTAAATGCATTCACCAATCGAAATTTCTTTTCGCTCGGATAGTTTCGCCTGCAAGCCTTTGGCTTTGTCGGCTCCTTATCCTCGCTTACCGGACTGGGTTCGGTTACCCTCACACGGCGTCCGTTCGAAATTTCGACTTCCGATAGAGTAAAAGCATTCAATTTGTCATGCTGAAACAAAGTTTTTGGGTTCAGCATCTTATGTATTCCAATATTAACAAAAATGGAAGAAAATAAGAAAATTAAAGAAAGAATTAAAACACTGTTTGCATGGAGAGATATATCATTTGCCGAATATTCACGCAGAGTGAAAGAAA
>JAFUYA010000011.1 GCA_017477025.1 Bacteroidales bacterium
CACTTTTATGAAGAAATCACACTGATTTTTTCGTCAGTGAATATGAATAGGTTAGCAATAAATAAAAAAGGACGGTAACTTTATTGTTACCGTCCTTGAATGTTTAGAATTTCAGATTATTTCTTTATCAATTTCTGAGTTCTTGTCATCGTTCCGCTTACTACTCTTACGTAATAAACTCCTGAAGCCAAGTTTTCAGTGTTGATTGTCATAGTTTGCTGACCTTGTGCAAGAGTCTGAACGGAGATTGTACGGCCGTTGATGTCAGTTAAGATAACCTGTGCATCAGAAGTCATACCTTCCAATCTCAATGTTGCGTTATCAACAGTCGGGTTAGGATAGATTGCAATTACTACGCTGTTTTCAACATCAAGTAATGAAGCTTTCTTTGTAGTAAATGTCTTAACTGCTCCCGTGAATTCACCGTCTTCGGTTACTGCGAATGCTTGATATTCATAAACTGTCTCAAATTTCAAGTTCTCTATCTTAGCTCTCATAGTACCGTTTTCGATTGCAACTTCGATTTCAGTCCAAGCGTTCGTACCGTTTTCTCTGTAACGGAATCCGGATTTGGTTATATCCTTCGTACCCTTGGTTACTGTTGCAGTTACATTAGCAAACGTTGTATCAGCTGTTGCGTTACCCGTTACTACGGTAGGATCTACTATCTGAACAACTTTCTTCAAAGTAGTAAATTCTTTTTCTTCACCCTTGATAACGGTATCGTTACCGATTTTTGCATAAGCATAAACAACATATTCTGTCGTGTCAGCCAAATCATTTGCAAAAGCAGTCATTGTTTCGCCGTTCAAAGTACCCAAAACTTCATTTTCAGCAGTTTCGCCCTTAACTCTGTAAGCAAATCCTTGTTCGGTAACAGTAACATTACCTTGTTTTACCAAACCGTTGAACGTTGCACTGGTTTCAGTAATATTCATTACATCCAATGTAGTAACGGTAGGATAAATCTTAGGACCTTCTTTCGTTGTCAAAGTCTTAACATCGCCGTAATAAGTTACAAGGTTGTCAGAAGCAGCAGTGCCTGTTCTTACAAATGCATAGTAAGTATAATCCGTTGCAGGCTTCAAGTTAAGGGCAATACCCGTGAATTCATTTTCATCAAATGAGTTGGCACCTACATTAACTGTATCGGTGTTACCCGTTTGTACAATCATAAATCCACGTTCGGTTATAGCCTTGTTACCCATAACGGTTATCTGTCCCTTCAAGGTTACCTTTACTGAATCAATATCATCATCGGCTGCATCAACTGTTACAACAGTGTAAGGAGTTGCTGCACTTTCCATAGTCTTGAAGGTCTTGTTATCACCTTTAACCCAGTAAGTAGCCGTCTTTGCCCAAGCATAATACATATAAGTAGTAGATTCTTTCAAATCCGTTAAACTTACAGATATTGTTGCCGTGCCGTCTGCATTAACGCTTACAGAGTCTGACTTATTAGCTTTTGACCAATAAACAAATCCTTGTTCGTCTATTGTTTCGCTATTTACAGTAACTGTTCCGTTAAGAGTTGCAGAAGTAATATCAACATTTGTTGCTTCATTTGTCTGAACAACAGGAGCGACAATGTCAGCAAAAGCAGGAGCAGTAGTGAATTTCAACTGTTCGCCGTATTCAGTATAAGAAGCTGTTTTTGCAAATGCTCTATATACGTAAGCAGTGTTGGACTGCAATCCGCTCAACGCACCGCTGATAAGCGTATCATCAGTAACGGTTACTGCCGTAAATTGAGTGAATGTTGCATCACCTTCTTTCTTGTATTCAAAGCCTTGTTCAGTTACAGTTTCATCTCCCATAACAACTTTACCGTTAACCGTTGCAGTGTTGCTGTCTGCATCCGTGATTTCGTTTGCAGCCAATGTAACTACTGTAGGTTTAACAGGATCGGCAGTCTTGAAAGACTCCCATGATGCAGCACGGAATGTTGCATTTTCAGTTGTTGCGAATGTTCTGAATTTGTAAGTAGTCTTCGGTGTCAAATCGAATACCTCATAAGAAGGATTACCGCTTACTTCCAAAGTATAAGTTACCGTATCGTTAGCAGCTTGGATGAATTCAAATCCTACGGAAGTGAATGTTTCATCATTTGCAACTACGGAACCTCTCAATGTAGCACTCGTAGATTTAACTCCGGCAGTACCGTTGATAGCAACGTTTTCAACAACAGGAGCAACATAAGTCTTCTTTGTCTTAACCGCCATCTCGGTCCATTCGGATTGATTGTACTTACATATACTTCTTACAAATACTTTGTAGTCAGTGTTGTTTTTCAATGTAGTATAGCTGTTTACTCTTGTAAATACGTATTCGTGAGTAGGAGCTTTAACGGTAGTTACCTTTTCATTCAACAATGTTGCAATATGTTCCTGTACCGTCTCTTTATCAGTAATGATTACCTCAAACAACGAATCTGACTGGGAATCTGCAACCCATGAAATCTTAACCGATGTTTCTCCGACTTCTACAGTATCCAAAGAAACGATTGTAGGACATGCTGGAAGTTCTCCGTCTGTCATGAATTTCAATTCATTCCATGCTGAAACCTTACCGTTTTCCGTCGTATCGTATCTTACAATTTCAGTAGAATCGGAGTTATATACGGCCTTAACATCATAGCAATAAGTACGTACATACGCAGTGTATTCCGTTCCCGGTGCCAAATTGTTGAATGTTGCCGTTGTATCAGCAGTCTTGGTCGGTTTACCGTTTAGATTAATCTTATAATCCCAATGTTTGTAATCACCTTTCGTCCAAACAATTGTAGCAGAAGTTTCATTAGGTGAAACCTGTCTGTCTGTTCCGTCGGAAAGTGTGGTTGTAGTTGCGTCCTTAACATTTATTTCTGTTGTATTGTCGCAAGTTTCTTCAAAATCTTCCGGATTCTGTACAAACATACGGAAGTTGTCAAAATACCAAGAAGTCATTGAGTCATAAGTAAAGTTTTCGTATTGTAGGATTATGGCTTTATCCACTCCCTTGTTGATAACGTTGTTCAAAGGAATTTCAAAATATCCGTAATTGAATATATCCTGGTCACCGTTTGATGTTGTCGGTATTTGAGGAGTTGAAGTGTGTCCCAAACCTACCATCAAAGGTTCCCAAGTAGTAGAATCGTAAATATCAGTAGCAAGATAAATATCTAATGTTCCTGTCGAACCGGACTTACAAGCATAGAATGAGAATACCATGTTATCTGTATTGGATGCAAAATAAGGAGTGGCTACCGTATTTTGTCTTCCTCTGAACTCCATGGATGTTGCGTCAAACTCATAACCTGTGTTAGCAAATGTAATGATTGAAGGGAAGTGAGCATAAGCTCCTGTTTCCTCGACATTGTATGATTCTTTCAATCTTGTCCAACACAACGGGAATGAACGGTTGATAGGATATTTTGCAACATCGAATCCTTCACTCCAACCGGTTTCTTCCTGAGGAGCACATTCTGTAGCAGCCTGTAGGTAAGATATAACGGATTCGTTACCGTTTGCACAAACAGCAGCGACCTTGATGTCATAGATTGTACCCATCAACAATTCACCCTCTTCACCTGAACCCAAAGCATATGAATTGGTATCAACGTGAGCAACTGCAAACGTATCCAATACATAATCTTTAGGTCTGTAGTAGATATTCCATGAATCAACGTCCAAATTTTCATCATTCCAATCAAGTTGAATTGTTGTGTATTGAGGTTTGCCTTCATTACGCAAATCAGTTACAACCTTAGCACAAGAAGAACCTACTATCTTGATATTGTCAACAGCCGGTGCAGGAAGAACTCCCTGAGATCCGTTGTTATACCATCTGAAGACAAGCTTCTTGTTCTTGTTAGTAACATTTTTCAACAATACTGATGCGTGAGTCCAGTCATTAACACCGAATTGTAACGGCATCAATCTATTATCTACTGCACTTGAAGAAGAATACAAGTTGGAAACGTCGTAGTTAGCATCAACCAAATAAACTGCAAAGAATGCTGCAGTCAAACGTCCGCCTGCCATGTAATCGAATTCCAAATTGTATTCGGCATCATCTCCGAACTGAATATTCATTACAGCAAATCTGTTGGAGTTGGATGTTCTGGTATATCCCTGAGTAATACCTCCGTCATTGGATACATACAATGAATGTGCGGTTTCTTTACCTTCTTCATATCCTGTACCGTCACCTATGTACCATTGGTTTACTCCGCTGCCTGAATATTCAAATACACCGTTGTCTTCAGGTGTTTCGAAATCCAAATAGAACGGGAATGTATTAACTGTCTTACCCAATGTAGTAAATTCGGTAGATTTTGAATTGTTGGAAGTTTCCAAACCACAGTCTGCACTTACCCATGCTCTGTATTTAGAACCTGCAAACAAATCTGATATAGTATATGAAACCGTACTTCCTGTTACGGTTACATCGCCTTGAAGAGATGATACTGTAACTGTCTGTTCGTCACCGTTAGGAATCAACTGATAATGTAAAGTCCATTCATCTGCAGATCCGTTTTCTTTCCAAGAAACAACGGCAGAATGATCAGTAACAGAACTGTAATTCATATCAGTAGGCTGAGCACAATCGAATCCTGCAATCTTGAAATTGTTTATTGCACCAGGATCTGAAGAAGCATAGCCATAAGGGTTGTTCCAATAAAGAACCAATTGATAAGTTTTGCCTGCCACTCCGTGTAAAGGTTCTGAAACAACAGTCTGCCAAGTGTTGGAAGAAGATACGTTTGCTATAACATCTCCCTTAGGAGTTCCGTTTGTAGGTACCGGTTCAGAAGAAGGAGAAAGATATACTGCAAGTGATGAATAGTTAGGTATATTTCCTTTCCAATCAAATGAAACAGTATATTCAGTCTTGTTACCGAACTGAACAGGAATTACAGCATAAGCGTTTCCGCCTGCAGAACCGTAGATGTTGTCGTCATTTTGTGCAATGAACATAACTTGGTCATCTTCGGAGAAACCGTCAACAGCAATAGTGTCATCACCGCTTACTTTCATAGGAGTGCCGATAGCCCAACGGTCAGAACTGCTGTTGGTTCTGTCAAATGCAGAAGAATTTTCAGAATCGAAATCAACGATATAAGGATCGTTGGATTCAGAAATAACGACAATACTGTTCAATGTTCTGAATGTGAATTCTCCGGAAGTTGTTTCGCCGTCTTCACCGCAAAGGGCAGTAACAGTTACAACATATTCCGTTACAGGGCTTAAACCGTTTATCGTGCATTCAGGTTGTCCGTTTACACTTATTGAAGTCCAAGCACCCTCATTGTCCTTTTCTGATTTAAGAGCATAACTTACTGTCCAAGAATCCGTGCTTCCTTTTTCCGTCCAAGAAATGATAGCATTGGTATCATTGCATGATGCAGCTAAATTAGCAGGTTCAGGACAAGCATTGTTGATTATTTCTATATCGTCAAGATATACTCCGTAACCGTCACGTGCCACTGCTTCAAAGCATAATTGGTATGTAGCGGAAGGATTGATCAATGCCATCTCGTTAGTAGTCCATTCATCAACTTGTGAATGAGTTTCCAATAATGTCCATTCGTCTGCTAATGATGCTCTGTAATAAACAAGTAAATCATCATTGTAATCATTCCAGTTACGAGCCCGGTATCTGTATCTCAAGAAAGGAGCCTTTATTCCCGTAATGTCGAAGATAGGAGAATAAATTCTTGTCTTTCCGACATTATAAGACTTATATAAATAACCGGATTGTAAAGTCCAATCATTGCTTCCCTCCAAAACTTCAGTAGTCCAACAACCGATAACGTTTCCGTTTTTAGACAAACCGCTGAAATCTTCCTTATAAGGATAAGATACGATTGTTCCGCATGCAGTTTTGAAAGTAACTGTATAAGAAGGATCACTTTCTTCATCACCGCAAACAACGGTAACATATACGTCGTATCTGGTGTCGCCTTCCAAACCGGAAAGTTCATTGCCCGTAATAGATGTTACATCCAAAACCGTAGGTTCATCTGAAGAACCGTTTTTCTTGTAATATATTTTCCAAGCAGAGTGTGATTCATCGTTATCAACGAAAGAAACCTTAGCAGTATTTTCTGCTATTTCGGTTACGCTTACAGAACCTTTGTCGATAGCATCACATGAACCTCTTACCGTCAAACGCATATCATCGAAGTACCATGAAGTACCTGAAGCAGCTGAAGTGTATCTGAAAGCAATGTTGGTTGCATCTTCAGGCCAATTTACCAAAGAAACTTCTCCTTCTGCCCAGTTGTTCTGGCTTGTTCCTGTTCCGTTAGGTTTTGCCAAAGTGGAAATAGCAACAAATGTGCTTTCATCGTTAGGATTGCTCATAGAACCAACCTCTACAGTGCCTGAATTATTGTTGTTACATCTGTACATGAACACCAATTTCAAAGCAGAGTAGTCAATATCTTCAAATGAAGGAAGAGCAATTACAAGATCGCCGCCCTTGAATTCCATTGCTGCATTGCCGGAGAATACAACATAAGGATTCTGACCGGTCAATACGTTAGGGAAGTATTTAGTAACTTGCTGATAAGGGTAAGAACTGTAGTCATACTCAGTAACTATTGCCTGTTTTGCAGTTGTCCAGCAAGCCAAAGCATCGTTACCGTCTTCAAAGTCTTCTGTCCAAGAACCGGTGAAAGGTATAGCAGCACAAGCCGTACGTACTGTGATGGTATTGCTTTCTGCAGTTTCTTCTCCGTTGCAGTTGGCAGTAACTTTTATCATATAAGAAGTATTAGGTGTCAAATCTGAAATAGTTGCAGTTGCACCGTCTTCGGAATAAGATATTGTTTGGTCTGCTTCTCCCCATTCACTTGCGGATTTTGTTTTTACATAAACATTCCAACTATCTACTATTCCTGATTGTTCCCATTTAACGGTAAGACTTTCAGTTTCGGCAGAAACTAAAGAAAGGTCGTTAGGAGCAGCACAATCAGCACCTACGATTTTGAAATTATCAACAGCAGGGAATGAACAGTTGCTGTAGCAATCTTGATAGGCGTCATCTTCGTACCAGAATACTATTTTGTAAGATTTTCCCTGAACTCCGTTTTCACCTTTAGGCAAGGTATATGTGAAACTTGTCCAATCGGATTTTCCTTGTCCTCTCAACAATTCTACTCCGTTAGGTCTGGAAGAACCTATTTCAGTAGCACCGTCGCAAAGTAATACTGTCAATCTTTCGTCATAAGTAGAGTAAGTACCTGCATTGATTTTGTAGTCGAAAGAAAGGGTGTATTCTGATTTATCGCCGAATTTCACCAACAAATCTGCAGCTGCCCAACTTCCGCTTGTGTAGGAATACTCATCGTTTGAGTTAGCAAGATACATTGATTTGCCGCTTTGTGCCGTTTGGTCGCCTATTGTGAAATGGAAACCGTTGTTTGCATTGCTGAAAACGAATTTGTTTGCATCCTCATCCTCATCAAAGGTGATGGTTAATTCATCCTCAACCTCAATAGCAACAGCCGTAGTTTTGAAGTTAAGGATATTGGACAATTCTGCTGCTTCAGGATTGTTACATTCTCTTGTAACGTATGCATTGTAAGCAGTGTTTGCTTCCAAACCAGGAATTGTATATTCCGTTTCCGTTAAATTAACTGCAGTGTATTCATCATCGGCAGCGTTCTTCCAATAAAGAACCCATGAAGACTGATCTTCATCATCCGTAAAGGATAATGTTGCAGAGTTATCATCGGAAGTTTTGCATATAAGCGTACCTGCGATTTTAGGACATTCAGGTTGAAGAGTCAATGTAAAGTCATCAACATAATATGATGAAGAACTTGCACTGCCGAATTTAAGAGCAATGTACTGAGCTCCTGCTGCAGTTGAAGGAAAATCTACATTAACCTGAACAAAACCGGTAGCACCACTGTGATTATAATAATAGTTGTTAGGTATTTCTGCAACCTGAACAAAACTGTCTTTATCTGACAAGTCAGTAAGATAACCAACCTTTATTGTAGGTATGGAAGAAGAATTCTCTTTGTGCCAGAAAGAAAGACGCAAAGTAGTAATGTCTATATCTGATCTTAAAGCCGGTAAAACAACTAAACCTTCTCCCTGTTTGCTTTCCACAACACCTTGACCGCTGTGGCATGCAGGGGAATATCCTGTAAAGTACTGCGGATAACTATTGTTGTTAGTAAAGAAAGTATATTCATCCATACCGTCTTCAAGGTCATCATTCCAAGGAATGCTGGCAATACCAGAAGTAGCAGGGTTAGCAGGAGTTTTCCAAGTAACGGTATTGGAAGGTTCTCCTTCTTCATCTCCGCCACAATCAGTTTTAACGAATGCAGTGTAGTTTGTTTTCTCTGTCAAACCAGTCAAATCATAAGAAGTTTCAGTCAAGGAAACTTTTGTGTATTCGTTATCATTCTGTGATTTGTAGTAAAGGTTCCAAGCACTAGCTCCGCTTTCGTCAGTGAAAGAAAGAGTAACGCCGTCAAACGTTAAGTTTGAGGTTGCCAAAGTACCGGAAATACCCATACAAGAAGGCTGATCCATTACTTCCACGTCATCTACGTACCAAGAAATACTTGAACTTCCGTTGCTGTAACGCAAAGCTATTCTTGCGTCATCAGGAGCACCCGTGAAATCCACAACAATTTTGGTCCAGAAAGCTTCTGTTATGCCTGAAAATGAATAATTGGAAGGATTATCCAAAACTTTAACGCTTACGAATGTTGAGGCATCCGAAACATCGGTAAGATAACCAACTTCACATGTTGCATACTCTCCGAAAGATCCAATTCTGGAATAGAATTGCAATCTCAAACCGGACAAGTCTGCATTCATTGCAGGGAAAGCTAATACCCCTGTACCGCTACCTTTCAGTTCAATACATCTCTGCCCTGAATGAACGGTCCACTGGGAATAGTCTCCGCAAAGTTTAGGGGCACCTCCGTCCAATCCACTGACAACAGTGAATTTTCCAAAGTCAGAACTGCCACCTTCCAAGTCATTTGTCCAAGGAATACTCTCTTGGGCAAAGATACCGGCAACTGCGAATAAGCATGCTGCCAGCAAAAGACTCAATCGTTTTTTCATTTTGCTTTGAATTTTAGTTAAACATAAATTTAATTTATAATAATAAAATTAATTATTGGCAATAATTATCAAATAACCTGCCAAAGTTACGAAAAAAAATTGATTTACGACTTGAAATAGAGAATAAAACCTGTATTTTTTTGACTGAAACGTCAAAAAGCGGGTATGAAACGTACTCAAAAGTGGTGATACGAATTTGTTTTCCGAAAGGCATATTTTTTACAAAAATGTATTTTCGGCAGAATTGGGAAATTTTGTTTTGTCATTAGTGCAAAATTATATATTTTTGCAACGTAATTTCCGAATATCTTGTTGATAATGTGGATTCGGTATGATAATTGACAATGAAATTTAAAAGAAAAAAACATATAAAGTGATGAAGAGAATACATTTAGTTTTAACCGTTATTTTTGCGGTATTCGTTTCCGCAAGTTGCAACGCTCAGGAAGGACAACCCTCTAAAGTAAAATGGATGAGCGTACAGGATGCAGTAAATCAAGGACAAAAAGACGGCAAGTCCGCTAAACTTATTTTCATTGACTGCTATACTTCGTGGTGCGGCTGGTGTAAGGTTTTGGACAGCAAGACTTTTTCCAACGATACCGTTGCTGCAATACTCAATTATTATTATTACCCTTGCAAATTCGATGCAGAGGGTAAAGAAACGATAAAAATAGACGGACTTACCAACAATCCTTCAACCAAAAACGGAAGAGGTGCCACTCATGAATTGATGAAAGTTGTTTGGGAAGGGCAACGCGGTGGCGGATATCCTACAATGGCAATAAGACGAGGCAATTTTGCTCCGGTGGATTGCATAATGGGTTACTTGGGACCTGAAGAATTGCAGCCGGCTTTGGTGTATTATGCGGAAAATTATTACAAACAGATGTCTTTTGAGAAATTTAAAGACAAGTATGTCAAAGAGTATCAAAAGGATGTATTGAAAAAAATCTTCAAAAACTAAATCAAAATTATTTATTCCTGAAATGGACAATTCAGATTGTATCAAAAATTTGATGCAACGCAATATTGTTGTCGCCGTAGGTTGTACCGAGCCGGTGGCTGTTGCTTTGGCTGTTGCAAAGGCAAAAGAAGTTTTGGCGGAACAAACGAACGCCGTTCATTTGTCATTATCCAAAAACATAATCAAAAATGCCATGGGAGTAGGCATACCGGGTACGGGTATGATAGGTTTGCCTATAGCAGTGGCATTGGGTGTTGTGTGCGGAGATTCCCGAAAGGAACTGCAGGTATTATGTGATGCCAGAGCCAATGTGGATAAAGCAAAAGCATGGTTGGATAACCATAAGATAGATATACAGCCTGCGGACACGGAAGAAAAACTTTTCATTCAATGTACGGCAAAGGGCGATTCTTCTTCGGCAACGGCAACAATAGCAGGTATGCATACCAATTTCGTTCATGTAGAAAAAGACGGGAAAGTATTGTTGCATAAAGAATTGTGCGAGAATACCGAAACGGATTGTAAAGATACTGCCGAACAGATGCTTACAGCCCGAACGGTATGGGACTATGCAACGACCGAACCTTTGGAAAACTTGCAATGGATAGAGGATACCGTGGAATTGAATGACAAATGCAGTGAAGAAAGTTTGAAAGGAAATTTCGGTCTGCAGATCGGAAAGAGGTTGTTCAACTCGTGGGACAAAAGTATTCGTAACGAAATCATAGCACGTACATGTGCCGCATCGGATGCTCGTATGGACGGCATAACATTGCCGATTTATTCCAACAGTGGCAGCGGCAATCAGGGAATTACATGCACTTTGCCCGTATATTATTACGGTTTGAAACGTAATTCTCCGAAAGAAAAAGTAATACGTGCATTGACACTTTCACACTTGATGAGTATCTACATAAAAGGTAAGATAGGACGGTTGTCCGCCCTTTGCGGTATAGTAAATGCTTCCATGGGAGCGGCAAGCGGTATAACTTATCTGTCAGGCGGTAACTTCGAGCAGGTGTGCTACGCAATCAACAATATGACCAATACTATTACGGGAATGATTTGCGACGGAGCCAAACCTTCCTGTGCATTGAAAATTTCGGCAGGGCTGAACAGTGCTTTTGATTCCGTTATGTTGGCGTTGAATAATACCGTTGTAGATTCAACTGACGGCATTGCGGAAACGGACATAGACAAAACCATAGAAGATTTAGGAAAAATAGGCCGTTACGGTATGGATACGATAGATGATATGGTTTTGGAGATAATGACTCATAAGAATTGCGGATAAAAATCAAACCCCGAAAAAACAATATGTATTTTCATTAAAATTTTGTCCCTGATTTCTCAAGTTTTTTTAATAAAAATGACAGAAATCAGGGACAAAATTTATGTAAAAACAGGTTTTTTTTCGACGTTTGCTAAACAAATGATTTTCAATCTTGTATTCTGTTACTCTTACTTCATTAAAAAACCCGAAAAAGCGATACTAAATCTTCTTGTCTTTCCAATTTGCATATCTGAAATAAAGAACGGATAAGACCAATATAATAAAATTATATACGGCATCGGCAGTCCAACTTATGACAAGACTGCTTTTCAGATAGTAGATCACATACCATATATATAATGTATATACCACAAGGGAAAAAATCTCTATTTGCAGTACTTTTTTTGTATTTCCCGTTCCTGCAATGCTTTCAAACAGAATACTTTGGGCTATTCCTATAATGTTTATCACAAGTAAGTCCCACATTACCGGAGCCCCCATAACTTTAAGTTCCTCTATATTGGTGAAAACTGACAACATAGCATGAGGAAATGCAATATAAAGCAAAATTAACGGTGTAACGAGCAGGTAAGCGAGCAATATATGGCGTCGAATGGTAGGCATGACCTCGTCAGCCTTATTCATTCCCAAAAGATTGCTGACAAGCGTGCAGCAAGTTGAGGCAAACGAAGTATAAGAAACAAATATCAAACCGTTCATTCCCCTTATTATATTGGTAACGGCTATCTCCTTTTCGCCCAAATGCTCAATGAACAGGTAAAACATAAACCATGTACCTACGGAACAAACGTTCTGAATCATTGTCCATACGGACAGATTCCAAATCTGACGCAATACGGAGAAATCAACGTGTGGTATTATGTTCAGCCCGTATTTTGCGGTCTGAATCCTGCGTTTTGTATAGACAGCGTAATAACCCAACTGCATCAACTCCGCTAACGATGTACCTATTGCCGCCCCCGTTATTCCTAATTGCGGAAATCCGAATTTACCGAATATAAGTATATAATTAAACAGGCAGTTTGACACAACCATAACTACGGATGCAGGCATTAACACTTTTGTCTGCACCGTTCCCATAAACAAAGAGCGATACATTACCCCTATACCTGCAAATACAAAGCCCAAAGTACGCCAACTCAAATAATTTACGGCCGCCGAGCATATTTGTTCGGAAGAAAGAATGTGAGCCAATATCCACGGTACGCAAAACAAGGTGAATAATATGACAAATACTGCTAAAACTACTTGAAAATAAATACCCTGATAAAAGATATTGCCTATCTGTTTGTAGTTTCCTTCTCCGTTTCTTCTGCCGATAATAATCTGAGAACCCAAAGCAAACCCGAAACTTGCCATAAAAAGAAATATGGAAAAAACACCTCCGATGGCACTTGCCCCGAGTTCTATTTCGGATAGTCTTCCTAAAAAAGCGTTGTCCGTAATGGTCAGCAGTTGTTCAACCAACATGCTGAAAAGTACGGGAAACGTGATTTTGAGTATGTCTTTATTTTTATAAGTTACCATAAAAACCTGTTTATTATCGGATAATCTGCCGCAAAAATTAATACATTACATTTATATCACAATACGGATACAAACAAATACGCAGAAAGAACTGCCAAAAAGGAAGTACGGTGCAGGATTTTTAAATTATTACGTTCGGCTGATTATAGTTTGTGCAGCTTTTACTGCGGTTGAGAATGCTATTTGCAGATTATATCCTCCCGTATCGGCATCCAAGTCCAGCAATTCGCCCGTTACATACAAATTTTTTACTTTCTTACTTTCCAAAGTCCATTTGTCAATCTCATCAAGAGAAACTCCGCCCATAGTAATTACGGCTTCGCTCCAACCCATATCGCCTATAATTTCCTCTCTACGGAATTTCAGGTACCAAAGTAAAGATTTAGCATCTTTTTCAGTGAGTTTATACCCCATGGTCTTAGGATTGATTCTGCAGGCATTCAGCATTTCTTCGGCAATAGGCTTAGGAACCCATTTTCTTACTATGGAAGACGCATTTTCCGTTCTTCTGGTTTTGAAAGTTGAGATAATTTCCTCCTTTAATTTGTCTTTGTCTATCTTAGGTTTGAAATCCACGGACAAAAACATTTCTTTGCCTTTGTCAAATTCCCGTGCAATTTCCCGTGATAAGGAAAGGATGACAGGACCTGCCACTCCGTATTCGTCCAGATAAATATCTCCGAAACGTTTAGCAATAATATTCTTATCCTTATCCGTAATGATTATCTCGCAATTTTTGATTTCCGCATTTTGCAACGAAGCAGGATAGCCGTTTTCCGTTCTCAATCCTACAAGAGCGGGGACAGGCATAACGATTTTATGACCTATGAGTTTCAAAATTCTGTATCCGTCTCCCGTTGAACCCGTTGTTTGATACGTTTTGCCTCCCGTGCAGATTATTACGTTATCGGCTGAAATTTTTTCATTATTTGCAATCACCCCTTTTATTCCGCCCTTTTCCGTTATCAAGTGTTTGACATCACAGTTTTTGATAATTTCCACATTGTCGTTGTGTTCAATATCTCGGAGTAATGCGAAAAAAATATCCGTTGCCTTATCACTTGCAGGGTATATGCGGTTGCCTCTTTCCGATTTCAGTTCTACACCTTTTTGTTCAAAAAAATCGATTAAATCCTTATTGTCGAAAGCGGTAAATGACGGTAAAAAGAAATCGGGCGATGAAACATGCGACAAAAAATCTTCTTTGCTGCAGGCATTTGTCAAATTGCAACGTCCTTTTCCCGTGATACGCAATTTTAATCCGCATTGATGCTTCTTTTCCAACAGAATAACTTTTCTTCCTGCCGAAGCTAATTGATTGGCAGCCATCAATCCGCTGGCTCCTGCACCGATAATGATTGTTTTTGTAGATTCCATATACCTATAATATATAATACGGGGGAGAAATTACTTGTTGTCGTAACCGAAATATCGCAAATCTTTCGGGTTATTACGCCAATTTTCTTTGACTTTTACGAAAAGATTCAAGTAGGTATGTTTGCCGCTGAAAGCTTCAATGTCTTTGCGTGCTTGAATACCGACTTTTTTTATCATTTGTCCGCCTTTACCTATGATAATGTTTTTCTGACTCTCTCGTTCTACGTAGATAATTGCACTTATCCTGTCCATATTCTTTTCTTCCTTATATTCGTCTATTGCAACTTCTACACTGTACGGGATTTCTTTATTATAGTTGAGAAGAATTTTTTCACGAATGATTTCACTTGCAAAAAAACGCATGGATCTATCGGTCAATTCATCCTGCGGAAAGTAAGGAGGATTCTCAGGAAGAAAGTTGTATAGAGTTTCTCTTATTTTATCAACATTGAATCCCTCTTTGGCGGAAGCAGGTATGATAACGGCTTTCGGAATAATTTCCTGCCAGTACTCCGTCATTTGTCTGACGGTTTCCTGTTCGGAAATATCTATCTTATTTATGACTAAAACAACAGGAATGTCGGAATGGATTATCTTGTCAAGGATATTCATGTTTTTAAGTTTCTCTCCGACTTCAGTTACCAACAAAAAAACATCTGCGTCTTTCAATGCCCCGGAAATGAATCCTAACATCTGTTCATGCAATTTGTTGGCCGCATTCACAATACCCGGAGTATCGGAAAAAACCATTTGAAAATCATCACCGTTAAGTATTCCCATAATCCTATGCCTTGTCGTTTGTGCCTTGTAAGTAATAATACTTAAGTTTTCTCCTACTAAGGCATTCATAAGAGTACTCTTGCCGACGTTGGGATTACCGATAATATTTATAAATCCTGCTTTCATACTACATAACAATAATCCCGCATGAGTAAGGTGGCTCTTGCGGGAAATTTCGGGTACCTGGTGAGATTCGAACTCACGACAACCGGAACCACAATCCGGTGCTCTAACCGCTGAACTACAGATACCATCTCTATACTTTCAGTTTGCAAAAGTACAATATTTTTTATTATCTGCAAAAATAAAAGCAAAAAAATTGAAAAATATTTAATAAAAGAATATCGGCAAATACTTTTTGCAGGAAGTTGAAGATATATTTTCTTATTAATAACAGATTTGTAATCTACCTGAATGACTATTATAGTTTGATATTTTATTTGCGGGATTTATCTTCAAGCAAAGACGAAAGACGGCAAAAACGGTGAATTTGTTATGTGCGGAATGTTACTGCCGACTAAAGAAAAGATTTTCTTAAAATGGCATTATTGTGAAAATTTCTGTTAAAAAGTTTCCTTAATACTTAAATTTTCTTTACTTTTGCAACTCAAAGTTGAGATAAGTTAAGAAAAATAAAAAATAAAGACTATGGAATACTTGAAACTTTTTGTATTTGCAGTATTTGTAAGTAATGTTGTATTATCGCAATTTTTGGGAATATGTCCGTTCTTGGGAGTTTCCACAAAAGTAAGTACTGCATCGGGAATGGGTATGGCCGTTGTGTTCGTTATGGTTATTGCTACATTGGTTACGTTCCTTATTCAGCATTGTATTCTGGACCCGTTAGGATTGGGATTTTTGCAAACGATAATGTTTATTTTGGTCATTGCTGCTCTAGTCCAAATGGTGGAAATAATATTAAAAAAAATAAGTCCGTCCCTTTATCAGGCTTTGGGTGTTTTCCTTCCTTTGATTACAACCAATTGTGCCGTATTGGGAGTTGCCATCTTGGTGATACAGAAAGATTTTAATTTGTTACAAGGTCTTGTTTATTCCATATCAATTGCTCTTGGTTTTACATTAGCCTTGGTTTTGTTTGCAGGCATACGTGAACATTTGGAGTTAGTAGGTGTCCCTAAAGGAGTAAAAGGTACGCCTATAGCATTAATATCTGCAGGAATATTAGCAATGGCTTTTATGGGATTTGCCGGTTTAGTAAAGATATAATAAAGATTAAACGGACATAAATTCATAACTTATGACTGGTAAAGATGCTGCCAAGCAATTGATGAAGGGATTGAAGGAGAAAAAGCGTAAGCCTTCATGGTTTGCACGTTATTCCAGAAGAAAATTGGTAGATAAAATAGTTGCAACTTTGAAAGAAGAGAATGTAAAAAAAGCATTCGTTCATGAGGATTTCGTTTCTGCCGTTGAGAAAAAGCCGCAGACTATTGTCATTTATGCGGAATTTGCTAAAAACAGCGAAGAAGGAATAGCACACAGTGTGGATGGCAGAATGGATGCTCGTTTTACAAAATATAAGATAAATATCATAGACGTAAAAACACTTCTACCTGCAATAAAGGAATCAATTTTTAAAGAAGTAGTGCAAATTCTGTAAAAAAGAGTAGCATATTTTGTTTCTCAATAAACTTTCCCAGAATAGATTTTTACGATGGAAATTTCTCTTTGTGTTATTACATTCAATGAAGAACGTAACATAGACAGATTGTTGCAATCTGCTTATGATGTTGTTGATGAGATTATCATTGTTGATAGTTTCTCAACGGACGGAACGAGCAAGATATGTCAGAAATATCCCGAGATAAAATTTATATGTAACAAATTTGAAGATTACGCCACTCAAAAGAACTTTGCAGTTTCTCTGGCTACTAAAGATTATGTACTTGTTTTGGACGCAGATGAGCAACTCAGTGATTTGTTGAAGAAAGAGATTTCTAAAATAAAAAAAAGTGCAACTTCAGATGCTTACAGTTTTAACCGTATGACCAATTATTGCGGGATGAGATGGATAAAGCATTGCGGCTGGTATCCTGATGTTGCAATAAGACTCATCAAAAGAGAAAAGGCTGTGTTTAAAGGAGCTTTTGTACATGAAGGTGTTGTACTGAGTCCTGAGGATACAATAGTTCATTTGAGAGGAGACTTACTGCATTATTCTTACTATACAGTGGAAGAACATATAGAACGGGTAAATAAGTATTCAACGTTAGGAGCCAGAAAATATCTTGCAAGGCATAAAACAGCAGGATTCTGTAAAATTTTGTTTTCTCCTGTTTGGACATTTTTTAGAATGTATGTTCTGCGTCTTGGATTCTTGGACGGCAGAGCGGGATTTTATGTATGTAAGATAACAGCGTTTGAAACGTTTCTCAAATGCATTAAACTTAAAGAATTGAATTATAAAAAATAAAACCTTTGAGGACTGATTTTTTTGATACGTTGAAAAATTCTTTATTAATGTTCTGTAAGAAAGTAGAAAAAATGTGTGTATTGCACCGAAGTATTTCAATGTATTATGATTTCCGATATAGGTAGAATAAAAGTTTTTAGGAAATACAGGCACATACATTGATATGTTTTCAGGAAGTGCGTAAATGTTTGTGCTAATATTGTAAAATGAAATTAATCGTAGTTTTATTTCTGAATTTCCTAAAAAAAAATTAACTTTGCAACTTGATTTAAAGTATTTTGACTATGGGAACAATTATAATCTGTGCAATAGTAGCAATGGCGGTGGCCGGTTTGGTGTTGTCGTTAGTGCTTTATATTGTAGCACAAAAATTTAAGGTTGTAGAAGATCCTCGTATTGACCAAGTAGCTGAAGTCCTGCCCGGTGCCAATTGTGGAGGTTGCGGATTTGCAGGATGCAGGGCATTAGCAGAAGCAATAGTTAAGGCAGGGGATTTAGAAGGTAAAGCATGTCCTGTAGGAGGTGCTGCGGTTATGGCAAAAGTCGGTGGTATAATGGGACTTGCAGCCGAGGAGAGTGAGCCGATGATTGCTGTTGTTCGTTGTAACGGCGGTAAATGCAATACGCATAAAAAAGTTGAGTATGACGGCGTTTTGGATTGTGCGTCAGCCAATCAAAACTTTTCTTCAGAAGGGGGTTGTTCATTCGGATGTTTAGGACTTGGAACATGTGTCAGTGTTTGTAAGTTTGATGCTTTGCACATTAATCCTGAAACTCAATTGCCGGAAGTTGATGAAGATAAGTGTGTTGCTTGCAGAGCATGTGTTAAAACATGTCCGAGAAAAGTTATTGAACTCCGTAAAAAAGGGAAGGGCAATAGGAGAGTGTTTGTTTCCTGTATTAATAAAGAGAAGGGAGCGGTTGCAAAAAAGAATTGTGACGTGGCTTGTATAGGTTGCGGCAAATGTGAGAAAGAATGTCCGTTCGGAGCAATAACAATAGAGAATAATCTTTCATATATAGATTTCAATAAATGTAAGTCATGTCGTAAATGCGTGGCGGTGTGTCCTACAGGAGCGATCCACGCAGTGAATTTCCCGCCTGCTAAACCTAAAGTAGAGAAAGTTATGCAGGAAAATACCGATGTTTCTGCAAGCATTGAGAATGTTGAACAGAAGCAAACGGAGAAAAAAAAGGAAATGATTGCAACTGAAATTCAAAATACAAAATCGGAGTGAGATTATGACAACATTCAGAAAAGGAGGAGTACATCCTGAAGAAAATAAATTAGCAAAGGATTGTAAAATAGAGGTAATGCCTTTGACAAAGAAGGCCGTTGTTTTTGTTTCGCAACATTTGGGAGCCCCTGCAACGTGTGTTGTTCAGAAAGGCGACAAAGTTAAAGTAGGAACATTGTTATCGAAAGCCGAAGCATTTATATGTGCTAATGTTCATTCCCCTTATTCGGGGACAGTAACAAAGGTTGATCTCGCAACGGATTTCAACGGATTCAAAAAACCTGCAGTGTATATAGATGTTGATGGCGATGAATGGGAGGACGGCATTGATACGTCCGCTGAGATTATTCGTGAAATAAAATTGACGCCAAAAGAGATAATTGATAAGATGAAAGACCGCGGTATTGTGGGTTTGGGCGGAGCTGCTTTTCCTACAAACGTGAAATATATGATACCTGAAGGTAAAAAAGCGGAATTTCTTGTTATCAACGGTGTTGAATGCGAACCGTATTTGACCTCTGACAACCGCATTATGATAGAGAATACCGAAGAGATTTTCATAGGTATTGAAATAATGAAAAAGGCATTAAATATGAACAATGCCCTTATCGGAATAGAAAAGAATAAACCTGAGGCTATACGAATAATGACTGATATGTCAAGAAATTATCCTGGCACTAAGGTTGTACCTTTGGAAATGAAATATCCTCAAGGAGCAGAGAAACAACTGATAAATGCATTAACTGGTCGAGAGGTTCCGAGTGGGAAATTGCCGATAGAGGTAGGATGTGTGGTAGATAATGTAGGAACTGCTCTTGCAATATATCAGGCAATACAGAAAAATCGTCCATTGATTGATAATGTTCTTACATTTACAGGAAAAAGTGTAAAGACACAAAAGAATCTTTTGGTCAGAGTCGGTACTCCGTTACAGGAAATTATTGATTATTGCGGAGGATTACCTGAAGATACGGGCAAGTTGATCAGTGGAGGTCCGATGATGGGAAAAACAATTATGGATACTACTGCACCGACAGTCAAGACTACATCATCTATACTTGTGATGAATGAAAAAGAAGCCAAAAGAGGACATCAGACCAATTGTATCCGTTGTGGAAAATGTGTAACCGCATGTCCTATGGGATTGGAGCCATTATTTTTGGCAACTCTTTGTGAACAGAAACGTTGGGAAGATGCCGAGAAAGAATGTGTAATGGACTGTATTGAATGCGGGTGCTGTTTATTTACTTGTCCTGCTAATCGTCCTTTATTGGATTTGATAAGAGTCGGTAAAAATCAAGTCGGAGCATTAAGACGAGCAAGAACACAGAAATAAAATCAATTATCAATTGAGCATTATTTTGCCAAAGATGGGATATGACATTTCCCTCTTTGGCATTTTTATTGCAATTATATGAGGTTGTATAAATAGGGTATATTCAGTATAAGAATAATTAAATATGGGAGAATGAAGATTAGTAATTGTAACGGATAAAAGTTATTATTTCTTCTGCAACAGATATATACGTGGTGTGTTTTATGGTATTCATTTGTATGGCTGTATAGTGAATGTGAAATTTGTTCTACGTGTCCATCCTGTTGATGTTCAAATTCTCTTTTTTAGTGCAATTACTTAGCGGAAAAGAAAAGTATATTATAAAAAAGACTGCAAAACATTCAGTTCAGCAGTCTTTCCACTTTCCGTAGTTGAGGTCTCTTCCAGATTCGAACTGGAGTAAACGGTTTTGCAGACCGGCACCTAGCCACTCGGTCAAGAGACCATCTTGTTTGACTTTGCAAAATTATAATTTTTTTTCCAAACCGCAAAGTTTTTTATTGAAAAAGTGAATATCTATGTTCCGGTTATTAAAAAACTTGTATGAATTATATATTGCTGATATAGAAATTATATATTTTTCACGTATCTTTGCCGTCTGATATTTATACAAAAGGCTATTATAGATAGTATTCAATATGAGTTTCTGTGATATTATAAGATTTGCGATGATTAGGATAGTATTAAAAGGTTATTATATCTTGTCTATATTTCAGTTTTAAAAGGCAATATATTTGTCAGATGATTGTTTTTCTTGTCATATCAAGACGTATATTTAAAGATATAATGAGAACTTAGGAGAAAAGTTCTTTCAAAAAATGCAGGCTATGTATAATATGACGATAGTGAGTAGATACAATGCTAATATATACCTTTTTGTGAAGAACAGAACATTTTGACTATTATATAGATTACTTATACTATGGAACAAAAAATTATTGCTGCTTTTGATTTTGACGGCACTTTAACAACCAAGGATACATTTGTTGAATTTATGAAATTTACACATTCGCCTGTCACCTTTTATTTGAAGGCTTTCTTGTGTATTCCTTTTATTTTGGCTTATAAATGGAAGATGGTTCCTAATTATGTGGCAAAACAAAAAATATTCTCTTTTTTCTATAAGGGGATGAAATATGACGATTTCCTATCTTACGGAAAACAATTTGCAAAAGAGATTGACAAGTTTGTAAGACAGGATACTCTACAATTACTTCAAGATCATAAGAACAGAAAACACAAAATTTATGTTATAAGTGCAGGCGGTATAGAATGGATAGAATATTGGTGTAAACTTAACGGTGTAGATAAAGTTATTGCAACGACCGTTGAGACAGATGAAAAAGGACGGCTTACCGGTAGATTCAGCAGTAAGAATTGTTATGGAGAAGAAAAAGTGAGAAGATTTCTCAAAGAGGAACCTTCCCGCTCAAGTTATATTTTATACGCATACGGAGACAGTGAAGGAGATAAATATCTCCTCGCATTTGCAGATTATGGGGAATTAGTTTGATACCGGCTTCATGATAAAAGAAAAGACGGTATCTACGGCCATTACTCTGTCTTCAGGCAATGGACCTCCTTGTCCGCAAGAGTTTCCTCCCAATCCTGTTACTTTAGAATCCAAATGTAAGACAACTTTATTGGATGGCGATAGTTCAAAAGGATGTCCGGCCTGCATCAATTCCAGTTGTGTGTAAGGTAAGGCAGAAGCACTCATTATCCCGTTTGCAATGAATTTTATTCCATTCCCGTTATTATCCGTCAGACTACACCAACGAACATCTTCCCTGTTTCCCATGGCTTGAGGTTTAGGGAGCATGATTCCTTGTTCTTTGACTTTGGAGGAGTGAATTTCTATAAATTGCGAAGTCTTTCTGTCATTATAATTATTAAAAGGTCCGCGGCCATAATAGGTATAGTTTTCATATTTAGAAGGTAATATCATTGAATATCCCAAACGTGGCAGTACAACATTCTTATTGGTTGAAGTGATCTTACTGCTGAATTTTATAGTTCCGTCAGAATATATCGTGTAGGTAAGATAACTTATGAACTTAAAACCGGTATATTCGGCTGAATTGTCCTTATTAACGGCAATCTTTCTTGTATTTTGAGGGTCTCTGTCTTGGTTTTTATAAGTGTCATAGTATGAATCTGTAGCTTTACTCTCAATAGTGAAATTTATCGTACAACTCCCGTCAGCATTTTTTGTGTATAAATAGTCTGTTGAGCGGTGACGTAAGTTATTTAAGCCGAGTTTCAACCATTCTTCCTCTGCCCAGTTATCATTATCCACTACTGCTCGGAAAACATCTAATTTAGGACCGTTATTATATTCGATAACAACATTGTTGTTGTATTGTAAAGAAAGTATGCAGCCAGTAGATTTATCAATGCATAGATTAAAATTCTTATTGGTTAGTGTCAGTAAATTCTGAGTTTCTTCCGTAAGAATATTTTCTTTCGTATTAACTATGATATTATTCTCTTGTACGGCTTCTTTTACTGGTAGTTGTTCTTCCATCTGGACATAATACCTGTCCGCCCAAGGTTTATTCTTCTTTAACTGAAATTGTACCTTAAGGAAATATTCATTATTCGGCTCCAGATGGTTATAATCAATAGGGATAGTAATGATTTTCTTTTGACGTGGAAGTATGTTTGCATCATTGCCTTCAAGTATTTTCTTGTTACCTGTCGGATTACCGTCTTTATACAAAGACCACACTATGTCGTAATCATCCAAAGAAGTGAAATAATTCTTATTAAAGATTTCAATCTTTCCTCGTTTAATATCTATAGGTTTAACTCCGACATTTTGATAAACTTTCTTCACTTCATAATATTGAGGCTTTGGAGTGAAATCAGGACGGAGTAATCCATTCATACAAAACATTCCGTCATTAGGTTTATCGTTAAAATCTCCTCCGTATGCCCAGTAGGTTTCTCCATTTTTATGTGGTATAGGTTTGTCAAGAGCCTGATCAACCCAGTCCCATATTGCACCGCCCATGAAATAATTGGTACTTTCAATAGCATTCCAATAATCAATCAGATTTCCTACGGCATTGCCCATAGAATGTGCGTATTCATTTATATGAAACGGATATTTGATATTCTCTTTTCCTTTAACTGCCTTTTCAACCCAAGAAACTGCAGGATATTGATTACAGCCGATATCGGAATAGTCATTATTGCGTTCGTATTGTACAGGACGGGATGTATCCAATAGTTTTATAGCATCATAAGTTGCTTTGAAATTTTCTCCCGGTCCTGATTCATTTCCCATGGACCATATAATGACAGATGGATGATTTATATCGGAATGTACCATTTCCATATTACGTGCAATGTGTGCATAGCACATTTCAGGAACATGGGAAAGACTTGCATCTCCGTAATAATACATGTGTGATTCTAAATTCGCTTCATCCATAAGATATATTCCATATTTATCGCACAGGTAATACCAATAAGGGTCATCGGGATAATGACAGGTTCGCACGTGGTTGATATTAGCTTGTTTTATCAGCATAATTTCTTTTTCCATCTGCTCTCTTGTGAGAGCATGTCCTGTTTTGGTATTTGTTTCATGACGATTTACACCCTTGAGTTTAATAGTTTTGCCGTTCAGGCAGAAATAGCGTCCTGCCATTTTGAATTCGTCATCTTTAGCCTCAATATTTTTGATTTCTACCTTACGAAAACCGACATTTACGGAAGCAATATCTTTAGTGTGGCCAGTCTTATCTTTCAGTTGAACGAGTAATACATATCTGTTTGGTTCTTCTGCACTCCATAATTTAACCAAATCTCGTGCATTCATAAGAGTTTCAACTTTAAGACTGCCGTTCTTAGGTAATGATTTAATTTCGGCATTTGCGACAACGTTTTGAACAATCCGAGTTGCATCATCATAGAGTTTGCATTCGTATAGTGAATAGTACAATTTGTAATTCTTAATATTGTTCTCGGATAAGTTTTTTATCGTTGCAGTAATCTTTAATGTTGCATTCTTGTAGTCATCTGTCAGATCAGGAATTGCAATTAGATCGGAAATATTTACTTTTGGTTTTGCCGTCAAATAGACCGAGCGAATAATCCCCGGAAGACGGAAGAAATCCTGGTCTTCAAAAAAACTGCCGTCGGATAATCTGTAAACCTCTACGGCAATTGTATTATTACCGGTTATATTAAGGTATTTCGTAATATTAAAAGATGCCGTATTACGTGAGTTTTTAGAAAATCCGACATATCTTCCATTTATATATAAATAGAAGAAGTTATCTACTCCGTCAAAATTGATATAGACTTCATTTCCTTTGAAATTATCAGGTAAAGTGAAATCTTTACGATAAGACCCTACTTCATTACGACATTCATAAGTGACCCAATCTTTTTGCGGTTCGCGTATGACACCTTCCTTCCAATCATCTACGGCTATTTTATGTTCAAAAATAGCACGTACGTTAGAATAAACCGGAGTTCCGTATTTCAAAGTTCCGTCTTGTTTGATTCCCTGCACATTCCAACAGCCCGGGACCTTAATTTTATCCCATCCGTGTACGTTGTAGTCGGTTTTATAAAACTCTTTCGGTCGTTCGGAGTAGTTCTTCGACCAATTAAAATACCAATCTCCGTCTAAAGACTTGTAGAGAGTACTGTTTTGAGGCAATACTTTCAACGCATCATTGATGCTTTCGAAAGAGAAAAACCATGTATGAGGCTGTTCCTTATTATAAGCTAAGGAATCTACGCATTGCCATTCAGTCCCTATCGGCTTTTCCCTATTACCGTAAAAATATCCTCCCAACTTAGTATACTGACAATAAGAACAAAGTGTCAGTATTACTGCTATAAAGAAACAAATTGTTTTTTTCATATTATTGTTTATTAATATCCGTGCATTATTCAGGTTGCAAATATACAAAAATCTTTGATTAGGTGCTGATACTCTTTATAAAAAATACTGAAATAGTTACAGGTTGCAGACAACTATCCTGATAAAATAAAATAAAAAAATATGCAATTGTTGTAAAAAAGTGTAACTTTGCAAGTTATTCAAATGTTGAATGTGTAATACAATGAAAAAAATAAGTTTATTAATAATAGCAATAGTTGTTATATTAACTTCTTGTTCTACAAGTAAGAAGAATGTGAATAATACTATTGATTCACAGCAATTGCAACTTAACTCGGCATTGATAGATGCAGTTACGGCACTTAATAACGGAGATTTTATAAAAGCGGAAAACATATATAACCAAGTATCGGAGCGAGATCCGAATAATGCTGTTGCATTATATTATTTGTCTTCCATTGCATTTCAAAAACAAGATATATCTAAAAGTATTGATTACGGGAAACGGGCAATTAAGATTGACGGGAAGAACGTTTGGTACAAATTACAGCTCGCAGATATTTATTTGTCTATGCAGGACTACGGACAGGCGGCGGATATGTTTGAACAAATTGTTAAGCAGAACCCTTCAGTGATTGAATATTGGCAGCAATTGGGCAATATTTATCATGTTAAGCAGGATATAAAGGGAGAATTATCTACTTTGGACAGAATGGAGGATCGGTTCGGTGTCAATGAAATGACAGGGATGCTAAAATATAATATTTATCTTCAAAAGGGTGATAATTCAAAAGCTGAGGCAGAAATACTGAAGCTTACCAAAGCATTCCCTACGCAGAGCAAATATTGGAGTATTCTTGCAGAGATGCAAATGAAAGAAAAAAAATACGATAAAGCATTTGAGTATTACAGAAAAGTGGAACAAATCGATCCCGATAATGAATTGTTGAATTTTACATATGCAAACTATTATATGGTCAAACAAAATGACGATTCATTGTATTATTATTTGAAAAAAGCGACAATGCAGGAGAGTGTGGATTTTCAAACAAAGATGAATATTATTTTTTCGGTATATAGAGATAAAGTAGATACGGACACGGTTGCTTTTAATCGTCTTTTCTCTTTATTGGAAGTAATGAAAACGACTAAGGATACAATGAATTGTCAATTGTGGAGTATGCTGAATTTGTGTTATATGACGCAAAATGATTTTAAACAGGGAGCGTATTCTGCACAGAAAGCGATAGAATTAGGATGTGAAACATTTGACATATATACCAATTGGCTTTATGCTTCCTCTACTTTTGAAGACCCTGATAGGATGCTGGCAATAGCAGACAAAACAATAGAAACATATCCTGAGCAACCTTTACCGTATTTGTTTAAAGGAGTCAATTTGGAAGTAAAAGAGAATTACGATCTCGCCGTTGAGGCTTTTAAAACAGGGTTGAAAAAATCCGGGAATGATAAAGCTCTCAAAGAGGATTTTTATATGAATTTGGGAGATTGTTATCAGGCAATGGGGAATAAGGAAGAATGTTACAGAAACTATGATGATGTGTTGAAATTGAATCCGGACAATTATGTGGTTCTGAATAATTATGCGTATTATCTTTCTTTGGATAAAAGGGATTTGGATAAAGCATTGGAGTACATAACGAGAGTTATGGATAAATATCCTGATAATTTGACTTTTGCAGATACTTATGTGTGGGTTTTGTATCAAAGAGAAGAGTATCTTAAGGCAAAAGATATAATAGAAAAATATCTGGTACTTCGTTCCTCTTGGAGCGAAACGATGGAGAATCATTATAAAGAGATTTTGAATAAAGCAAGATAACGAAAAGTAAAAAAATCGTTATATAGCGTAGGGTAGAGAAGGGTGTACATTGTATATGAAAGAGAATTCTTATAAAATAATTTTTCGCAAATTTTTGAAAATTATTTGGTAGGTATTAAAAAACTTTGTAATTTTGCAACCTCAAAAAAAGGAAATGATGTCTTTGTAGCTCAGTTGGTAGAGCAATTGACTCTTAATCAATGGGTCCAGGGTTCGAGTCCCTGCAAGGACACTTTTTTTGTGCCACTTTAGCTCAGTTGGTAGAGCGACGCATTCGTAATGCGTAGGTCAACAGTTCAAGTCTGTTAAGTGGCTCTTTCAGTAGTTGATTTGATATATGAGTTAGGGCTTTTATGCCCTAATTTTTTTAAATATGAATTGATTATTGCTAATGATAATATATTATCGTCATGATTGATAAAGATACAATAATTGGTCTTTCCGACAAATATTTCAATGAAACTGTTTCTTTTCGCAGATATTTTCATCAACATCCCGAATTGTCCAAAAAAGAGAAAGAAACCTCAGCCTTCATCTGTAAAAAATTAGATGAATGGGGTATTGGGTATAATAATAATATCTACGGTTACGGTATTTTCGGATTTATTGACGGTAAAGAGCCGCATACTCGTTGCATTGCGTTACGTGCCGATATGGATGCGTTGCCTATTATGGAAGAAACTAATCTTGAGTGTAAAAGTGTCAATGAAGGGGTTATGCACGCCTGTGGTCATGATTTACATATGTCTGCATTACTCGGAACAATTAAAATTTTGAACGAATTAAGAGATTCTTTTTGCGGTCGGATTATGTTTATTTTTCAACCGAGTGAAGAAGAATACCCCGGAGGAGCAGTTTCTATGATAAAAGCAGGAATATTTAATGAGGTAAAACCTGAAGCTGTTCTGGCATTTCATTGTACTCCCGAATTGCCATGCGGACGTGTCGCAGTAAGAGAGGGAAAGATGATGGCATCTACGGATGAAATCTATATAAAAATTATAGGTAAAGGCGGACACGGAGCTACTCCTCATTTGGATGTAGATCCTGTTGTTGCAGCCTGTCATGTTGTTACAGCATTGCAAACAATAGTTTCACGTAATGCTAACCCTACCATGCCGACAACATTCTCGGTCGGTCGATTTATTGCAGAAGGGCGTACCAATATCATTCCGGATGAAGTTAATATGGATTGTATTATCCGTACATTTGACGAAGACTGGCGGAAAAAATGCCATGCTTTGATTAAACGTATAAGTGAAAATACGGCTGCGGCATTCGGTTGCGTTGCAGATGTATTTGTTGATCACGGGTATCCGTTTGTGTACAATAATCCCGAACTTACGCAGTTTGTCGTTCGTACATTGAAAGAAGTATTAGGAGAAGATGAGGTGCAGAATGCCGATATGCGTATGACAGCAGAGGATTTTGCCTATTTCGGTCAGGTTGTGCCTGCATGTTATTTCAGGTTAGGGACTCATATTGAAGGGGAAGATGTATATAATCTGCATTCTTCGAGATTTAATGCCAATGAAGAAGCCTTAAGATACGCAATGCAGAGTGAAGTGTATCTTGTTCTGAAGTTTTTGGAAGGGAAAAGTTTTTCTGAATAGTGATACTGCCGTGTATCTTTTGACATAAGGAGAGATTGTTACAGGGTACAGAAATTTTATCACTGATTTTGGGAGAAATGTCCCTGTTTTTTCATGAAATGTTAATGATTTCTCATGAAAACACGCACATTTTTAAAATATTGACGCTCAATTAATTTTGCTTTGCGGAAAGTAGTCCGCACGCTGCTGAAATATCCTGCCCTTTACTTTGTCTTATCGTTACGTTGAATCCCTTTGCTTTGAGTTTTTCGGCAAAAATAGTCATTTCTTCTTTGGTCGCTCCTATATAAGGAGTGTCAGGTATTGTGTTAAACGGAATCAGGTTTATTCTGCAAGCAAGCCCGTTTAACAATTTGGCCATTGCATTCACGTGAGGAGTATTGCAATTCAGATTTTTCAGACAAATGTATTCAAATGTTAAATGCCGCTGTCCTGTCCAGTCATATTGTTTCAGAATCTCAATGACTTTTGTTATCGGGTAGGCTTTTTCTATCGGCATAATACTTTTTCGTTGTTCGCTGATCGGGTTATGCAGGGATATTGCAATATCCACATTTGTCGTATCCAGGAAATCTTTCAGTTTGGGTATATATCCGCAAGTGGATATCGTAATTCTGTGAGCAGAAAGGGCATAGCCCCAATCACATGTCAAAACTTGCAGAGACTTTATTACTTCCTCAAAATTATCTAACGGTTCTCCCATTCCCATAAATACGATATTTGAAATTGAGGACGGAGAGTTTTCCTCTCTTTTTGTTGCATTTATTTCTGCAAGTCTGTTGTTTAAGGTTCGATATATGTTTATTATTTCAAAGGCTGTTAAATTGCGAATAAGACCCATTTTTCCGGTCGCACAAAAAGAGCAGTTCATACGGCAACCTGCTTGAGAAGATATACAGAGCGTAGCTCTTTTTTTGTCAAAAATTAATACGGCTTCGACAAAGACGTTATTGTCATATCGGAATAAATACTTTCTTGTGGAATCTTTGGAAATGACTTCTTTACTATATGGAATCGAATCAGCAGAATAGTTTGTCCTCAAAAATTCTCTTATTTTCTTAGACAGATTTGTCATATCCGCAATATCTGAAACGTCATGTTTATAAATCCACTCACAAATTTGCTTTGCGATGTATTGAGGCAATTTTTGTTCTTGTACAATTTGTACGATTTCTTCAAAGGTTTTTCCCAAGAGGTAGGACATAATTACGTTCTCCAAAGATTTTTATATATGATTATTCTGCAAAAAAATTAGTGTATGTATTATTTTTCGGAATAGTATTCCCCTTTTATGAGAATTGTTTGTTTTATTGAGAAGAAAATTCTTCTTTTCCATGCGGATTGATAACCGTTACGCTGTCAAATTGCTCGTTTGCCGTCAGTCCGCTACCGAAACTTTCCCCGCCTTCGTTATAGCGTCTTATATTCTTGTTGGTATAGACCATCTTCTCGTCTTGATTCCAATATAAATCCAGGCAAAAGATAGTATCATGACTATTGTAATTGATTATTTTTATACTATCCCGCAAATAAACCAGATTGGAATTTGCAGTGTAATTTATTGCATAGTTTGCAGTCAGAAAGGCTTTATCCGTCATGTCCTTGTTATAGAATAATACATCAATTCCTTTAGGAAAGACCGTGCGAGAACTGTCGGACGGAGTGTTCAAACTATCTGAAGAAAAGTATTGGACAATAGGAGATGTTAAGCGGGCATATACTTCTCCTTTATCACTCCTGTAAAGAAGAATATTACTCATCGTTTGTATCGGCTTTTTATAGAAATCTTTATTTGGTTGATACGTTCGTTCTTTGCTGCAAGCTGAAAAAATGAAAAATATAAGGACAAATATTGCAATTCGTATGCAATATTTTTGGAAATACGTACGCATCCGACTGAATGTCGTATGCAAAACACCGAACCTAAACCTAACAGCCGTAAGATTACGACTGTCAAGTTTAGGTTCAGTGTTTAATATCCTATGAAAAATAGTCAATACAGGGAACTAATCTCTTGTTCTTATCGTTGTAGAACCGCCGATCCAGCCGCCTACTCCTACACCTGCTCCTACGGATTTACCTTCAAAGAATATATCTTGCTTTAAAGGGAAACGGGAATGTGCTGCATTCATAATTCTCTGTGCATCATTTGCAACGCTCGGATCTAATGATTTAGCACGTGCAGCTTCATCGTATGCAGCCCATGCAGCTTCGCGTCCCGGAGAGGCAAGATACATGTTAGCAATCAAGACAGAAGCTTTACCTGCGTAGGATTTATCGTAATTAACCGCTCTTCTTGCAGCTTCTCTTGCAGCCGAGTAGTTCTTTGTTTTTAATAATGCATTAGCTAAGGCAAGAGCAGATTTTGTCTTTACACTGGTTTCAGGAGCTGTTTTTTCTGCTTCTTCCAAATACTTAATGGCTTCTGCATATTGTCCTCTTCCTATAAGCATCTGCCCCATTAAAGAAGCTGTTTTAGGTGTAGGTTCAAGTTTGTGTAAATTCTCGGTAGCATTCAGGAATAGTTCTTCCGAAGTACATCCTTTTCTTTCCATATTGGTAGTGATTTTCTTAAGCAATTCAAGATCATTAGGATTTGAATTGAATCTGTCCTGATAGATCGGAACTATTTTCTCACAAGATGCAAACGGTTCAATTAATCTTTCAACCGTTGCAATATTACTACGAGTATTATCTACTTCTTTTTGCAGTTTAGTCATTGCTTTTGTGTCATTCTTTTGAGTAGCTTCATCCAATTCGTTAGATGATTGTGTCAAAAGCTGTTCCATTGACTCTGATGCGTAATCATACACGTCAAATAGCACACTCATTTGTTCGTTATTTGCTTTGATTGCTACCAAATAATCAATTGTAGCTTTCAAGTATTTGGCACAAAATTGCTGGTCAAGTACAGAATTATTCTTGTCTGCAATTTCCTTGGCTTCTTTATAAAGATTGTATATTTTTTCTTTTTCGTTAGGTTTGCATTTTTCATACCATTCTGCTTTTCTTGCCGTAGCATTCCAAACCTCACCGTCAAATTCTCCCCATTTATCAAACATATGAAGCATTTCATTAAAATATGTTTCCTTATCTGCAGGTGCGGCGGAGTTATACATATTTACTAAAATATTATAACCCTGAAGATAGGTGTTGATGTGGTATTTAGGGCAAATCTCCAACACTTTTTTCCATGGCTCATAAGCATCGGCATACGCTTTTTGCTTATAAAACTCCTTGTACAAAGAATTGTTCATCAGGCATTCTACACTATCCTGCGGAGTGTTTCCGAATCTTTGAGCATTCACGTCTTTTGTCCCTAATGTAAGAAGTGAGACCAACGCAATCATTAAAGTTATTTTCTTCATTTTCTGATATTTATTTCTTTTGTTTCTGTTATTCAATATTGCATTCTACTGATATTTTCTTTTAACAAACCATCTGTCAGAAGCGGATAATGACATTCCTATGCGGAAATAATTTTCTTTTATAAGATTATTATCGTTCGTTCCCTGTTTACCGCAGTCAAGACTCAAATTAATTTTAGTTCCTAATTTCTTTATAGGAAGAGCAATACCAAAACTTATGCCAATATCGTTAATACGATTGTCTTGCAAGAAAATATAGCCGTTGTCATAGTGGAATCCTATACGGTAGGCCATTTTCTCGTAGTACATTATACTTGCTGCATTCGGGATATACTCAATACCCAAATTCATTTGCCAGTTGTCTTTAAGAGTATTCTTTTGTTGCATTTCAAATTCAAATTCACTCCATTTTGTGTAGGTAAAATCCGCTTCGGCAAAGAATTTATTGTGTTTATGATACGATAAACCGAAACCTATTCGCATAGGCATAGTTATATCCGAATCATTCTCCGAGTATGACAACGTATCCTGTATATACTGCTTTGCAGCGTAATTATAATAAGTATAGACTATTTGTTTTTTATCCGTATTCAGCTTATGTTTAGGAGTAAAGGTCAATCCTATTCCCAATTCATCGGAATTTTTAAACCTGTAAAAATACTGTAGTCCGAAATCTATCCCCAAGGAAGATACATTGTAATTTTTCTCGGTCCTGTTGTTAAAAAAACCTGTAGTATCACGTAAAACACCATTGCTGTCTCTTGCTGTTAGGAATTCCAAAGAAGAAGAACGATACAAATTTCCGAAATAATAGGTAACATTTGCTCCGACAGACAGGTTGTGTTGCAATGATTTGACAGGTTGATAGGCCAATCCCACGGTGAAACGATCTATTCCTCCGTTTCCGCTAAATGTTTTGACTCTGTTTATGTCAGAAGATATAATGGTGTCGGCTCCTAAATAATCTATCTCCGTTAATGGAGACAGAGCTATACCCATTTTCAATCTGTTGATAACGGGAAAAGCAAGAGATATGTTTGAGATGGAGGCTGTAAAAGCATTTGAAGACAGATTGTTATCGGAAAACTTTCTTTTCGTCAAGTCAAAGCCGATGTTAAACACGAAACTTTGCATATTAACTGCCGAGTATGAGGCCGGATTCAGCGTATTAACTTCATTGCTTCCGGAAAAGGCATACCCGATGCCGCCCAATGAAGACAATGTTGCATTTTGTCCTGCCCTTATGTATCCTATCCCGAAACGGGAGTAAGGGCTGCTTATGGAATATTGTGCATTTGCAGTGTATAATCCCGACAACAAAAGTATTGTTGCCAATGTAAACAATATTTTATTTGTTATTCTTTTCATTGAGTTCATATATATTTTTTAGTCCCATCAAAACAAGATTCTTTTCTTCAAATACATCATGGCTGATATTATTTTTGATAAAATTTCCATAACCGCCTGTCAGCACAATTTTTATATTTGCAAATTTTTGTTTATAGAGATTAATAGTTTGTTCCACTTCCGCAATTGTACCATTGATAACTCCGCTTTGAATGCACTTTTCCGTAGTATTGCATATCAAATCGGTGTTTTCAATACTCGTAATTAACGGCAAATTTGCCGTAAAATTATGCAGAGCGTTATATTTTATTTTGAAACCTAAAGAAATACTCCCTCCGCAATATACATCACGGGAATCTAAATAGTCATAAGTTATACATGTTCCCGCATCTATCACCAAAACATTATTGCCTACCATATTTTTAGCTCCGGCTATTGCACATAATCTGTCAATACCTATTGTGGAACATTGATACATATTCCTGAACGGGAGAGGAGTTTCAGTTGTTACTTGCATACACGGACAAATATTGTTGAATTCAGTTACAAAATCATTATTTTCCTTTTCACTTGTAACGGAAGAAAAGATGCAAGCACTAATATCGCAACATTTTGACATGTTTATTATATCTGAAACAGCAAATCTTCCGTCTTTGAAAGAAACAGGCGGAAAATCTTTCCGTAGAAGACTCGGCGGATTGCATATCATTGTTCCGTCGTTATCAAAAACGGCGAATTTGTCGCAAGTATTTCCTCTGTCAATGGCAAGTAACATTATAGCGGTAAAGGATATTTTGAAATAAATTCTTGATAAGATTTGATTTGGTCGTACAATTCTCTTTCCATCCAACAATCATCCAATTCCAATGCATTATTGTTTGAATCAAAGATTTCGTAAGTCTTTTTCGATAGTTGCCCGTAAGCGGAGTAGTAATACTCACTTCGTTCAAATGCCACTTCGGCACACCCTGAATTGTAGGTATTGTAGCGACGAACAAAGAAAATAAGGTTGCCGTCCTGGTTGTAAATTCTTTCATATATAAAGTCCCACGCCTGACGGTTGGCATTGAAAATCGTTTGGCGAATAAAAGTGAAATCATAATCTTCATCGTCTTTTGCTTTTATTACATCAAACTTTTGATTCATAGAGTATTGCTCGTCTTCATCGTAAGACGTTATAGTATTGTTATTGTTGTAAATGGCAAAATGTGAAACTAAGGAATCATTTTCCTCCAAATCAGCAACAATGTCAATGATATTATTTATTATATCAACGCTTTGTTGAGCCTCTTCAGTTTCAGGTTCAATGATTGTGGATTCGTTGTCATATTCTTCATCATTAGCCGTTTCCGATTCTTCTTTGACGACTTCCGATCCGCTTTCTATCGGTTGCTGTGCGTACAAAAAGTTCGTAAACATCAGACCGATGGAAAAGATAACGACAATTTGCTTAATGAAATTCATCTTAGTTCTTTTAGAGTGAGTATTTGATGTCTCTTTTTTCAAAAATTCAGTCCTCGTCCATAAACATAGGATCCCAAGGCGGAAGCATTGTAGGTTTTTGCTTCAATATATCCAAAATGCGTTGAGGAACATATTTTTTATCAACGACTAAACGGAACATATATTCATTGAACCATTCATCAGTCATTATCAAATGACCTTGATAACCTGAGGATGCTCCCCAAGAATTTTCCACCATCCATTTTGTTGTTTTGCCACTAATCGGGTCAATATCCACAGCAACCAATGTCATTGCGTGAGAAGAACCGGATGCAAAGGTTTCAATTCTTTGTTTTTTGTCCATACCGAATTTAACTCCGAAAAGTGTTTCGTAATCAAAGTTATTCAAATCCAGAGTTCCGGCTTCGCCGTCCAGACTTTTGCCTACATCACAGGAAAAATACATCAACGTAGAATCCTTTATGGAATTGATCGCACAAGTTTTCACATCTTCAATAGGAAGATTGATATATTGCCAATTGTGTCCGTCCATCGTGTGGCGATCATTCTCTATTTCATAAAGTTTGTAGTATTCACGGGAAGGATCGTTCATCAACATAACGTAAGTATTTACAAGATCAATACCTATAAACCTGTCGTAAAAACTTTTAGGGGTAAATCTCTCATTGTTTGCAATAATTTTACCGTCTTTATCCTTTAAAGTATATGTAAATTCAGTAATAGGTTCGCCGTATGCCATAACCAGCATTTTATATATCTCGGCAAGCATTTCTATTTTGCGATTTTCAACGTTGCCTTTCATACTGCGTAATTCCAATGCGTCTTCTTTCAGTTTCAACGTGATAAGGTTGTCAATTCTTGAGGTATTGTTGGAGTTATATGTTTCAGGAACAACCGTTGAAGGCACGACACCGTATTTTGTTACCAAGTCAATGACCCCGCAAAACGTTCCGCCGTCAGAAAGAACATTCTTCAACAGCCATTCATTGTCTTTACTTGTCAAAGGTTCGTTTTTATGTTTGATGATCAAGGCAAGGAACAAGTTACTCTTTTCCAATTGATCGTAAAAAAACAAATAGTTCTGCGAAAGTTCGAAAGCACCCAGGTTGTATTCCTGAATCATTTTGTTTCTCAATACGTTAAAACCGCTGAACATCCAACATCTTCCGCTTTGTTTTTGATCTGTGATGCCTTTATTAGGGACCCTGTTGGAAAATTCGCCGTTTGCGTTAAGTTTGTTATTAGGATTGATAGCCAATTTGCGAATATCGTTGTTGGAAACTATCTTGCTCAAAGCTTTGTTTGCACTTCCGCTTTTTTCGTATGCGGATTTTATCTTGTTAAGATCGTTCGTTGACAAACCTCCTGCACCGTTTTGAGCGAAAAGAGAGAACGACATTCCCAAAGCCATTATACCGAAAACTATTTTCTTCATATTTGTAATGTATTTTTTGTTATTCGTCTTGCGTTTAAGTAACATTACGCATGTTACCACATTAAAATTGAAAGTGCAAAGGTACTAAAATTTCTGTTGTAATGCAATTCCTGAGATATAAAATTTTGATTTTCTTACTTCAAAAAGATTCTTGAATTGCTAATGAGTGTTTACAGCAAGTTAAAACCTGTCGTCGGCTGTGTGCAGGGACACTGTTTATTTAACTGTATTTTGTTGTTTCGTATGGCGAGATAGCAGACGGATGATGAATAATATTTGTTACGGAAATTTAGAGCAAACGTACGGAAAAATACTTTATTCTCTTGATTAAAGATTGATGATGACGATAGAAAAGGAGAATGTTAAAAAAAAAGTCCGTGATTTCTTCAGAAATCACGGACTTTTTCAGAAAAATCATTAAGAATTTATTCAAAATCACGGACTTTTTTAAATACTTATGTATAAATCGATTAACTTATTCTCTTCTTTGCTCCAATTATATGTATTTTGAACTGCCGAATTGCCGTTTTCACCCATTTGTCTGCATAATTGCGGATTGTTTTTCAAATATTTAACAGCATTTGCACACTCATCAATATTCTCAGGTGTTACAAGTATTCCGCAATTTGTCTTTTGAGTAACTTCAATGCAGAAATTAATATGTTTAGTTGCAATAACGGGCAAACTCTCCGACATGTATTCAAGTTGTTTTATCGGGATTGCTTGTGTATGGTTGGGTGCGTTCAGCAACATGTTTAATCCTATATCGGATTTTTGATATACCTTTTCTTTCAATTCACTATGCGGGACGACACCAAGATATTCTACATTCTTCCAACCTGGCAATTTCTTCATTTTTTCTAAAAAATCGGTATCATCAAAAGGTCCTGCAAGAATGAGTTTTGTATCGGCTTTTTCACAGGCTGAAATCATTTGTTCAACACCTCTTATTTCCGTCAGACCTCCCACATAACACGCTGTAAATACGGAACCGGTATGTTCTGTCTTGCAATGATTGTCCGTCAAATCAATAATCGGATAATTCTTTATGGCGATTACTTTGTTCTTACCGTAATTAAGAAACTTTGTTGCAATATTGTCCGTAGCAGTAACAACGGCTGTTAAATTTTTGTAAGTCTTTTTCTCAATGAATCGTGCAATAAGAAAGAATATTTTACGTAAGGGTTCAGGAATATAAGGACGTTGCAACATCAAGCGTGGAAAGTCCTCATGAGAGTCAAAAATTACTTTCTTTTTTTTACACAGACCTCTGACGGATATAAGTAGATCCGGATCATGAAAATGATAAATGTCGGCATTCAGTAACAATGCTTTTTTTATTGCACGTTTTGAGGTGAATATCAAACGTTTTATTCTATTGGAGTCTGACCCTACGTCAATAATGTTAATTCCGTCTTTAATCTCGTTGCCTTTACCGTCTGCGACGATAAGTGTTACATCGTTGAACTTACGTTTTAAGGACATACACTCCTTATAAAATATTCGTGAATCAAACCTTTGATGTACTGTTGTTATGTGTACAATTTTCATCGGGGTAATAGTTAAAAAAAATTTTATGTTTGTCGGGGATATTCGTTTTGTTCCGTACGAAAGTAAAAATGTTTTATGCTCTTGATTCTGATAAATATGTGCGGATATATTCTTTTAGTGTTGTAATAACTTCATAGCATTGGCGGTTGTTTGTTCGGCAACCTCCTCTATGGTTATTTCTTTAATTTGAGCTACTTTTTGGGCAATTTGTTTTATATATGCAGGTTCATTCCTCTTACCTCTGAACGGCACCGGAGCCAAATACGGAGCGTCTGTTTCCAAAACGATATGTTTTAAGTCAATTTCCTTGACAATATTTGCCACATGGGCATTCTTGAACGTTACAACTCCTCCGATACCCAACATAAATCCCATTTCTATTACCTTTTCGGCTTGATTTTTATCGCCTCCGAAGCAATGAAATACACCGTTGTATCGTTGATAATTAAGTTTTTTGAAACAATTAAAAATTTCTTCAAACGCTTTTCTGCAATGGATGCTGACAGGTAAGTCATCATTTTCTTTGCTCCAATGCATTTGTTTCTCAAATGCGAAAAATTGTTCATCCTGAAAGGCCCTGTTCCAATAAAAATCCAGTCCGATTTCTCCTATACCCATAACTCGCTTATCTTGTATGAAAGGGTAGATTTTGTGCAATTGTTCTTCAACATCATTGGTGATACTACCGGGATAAAGTCCTGCAAACGGAACAAATATATCAGTATTTGTTGAGTACAAGTTTAACATAGGAGCAACGGATTCATATTCCGTTGTCGGCAGGAATATTTTCGTTACATTATTTTCTAAAGATCTGTGAATAACTTGGGAAATATCTTCCGTGAATTCTTCAGAATATATATGCGAGTGTGTATCCGTCAAGTTCATATTTATGTAAGTTCATATATTTTGCAATATATAATGCCACTCTATGGTATATAAACTAAAGACTCCCGCCATAAACGTATGGAGGAGTCCGTTATAACCCATGAAATTATGATTCCTTTTCTCTTATAAAGCAGCAACCTTTTTCATGCATTTTGATTTTAGATTAGCAGCTTTATTTTTGTGAATGATAGCACGCTGAGCCAACTTGTCAATTACAGAAATCATCTTAGGAAGTCTTTCCTCTGCTTCTTTCTTATCAGTAATCGCTCTGAAATCTCTTAAAGCATGTCTCATTGTCTTGGAGTAGTAGCGATTATACTGTTTTCTTCTCTCACTTTGACGAACTCTCTTTAACGCACTTTTATGATTTGCCATCTCTCTCTCTTTTTCTTTATATTCTTATTCAAACTCTTCTCAATTTTTTCGGGAGACATCCCTGCCTCCCTTAAGTACCCCGTAGGGGATTTGAACCCCTGATTTCCAGAATGAAAATCTGGCGTCCTGGACCAACTAGACGAACGGGGCTTCATTCTGAATTTTTCAGGTTGCAAAATTACAACAATTCACTATACTGACCAAACTTTTTAACAATTTTTTGTCAAAAAAGCGAAAACTTAATCTTTATCTTGTTGAAATTCAAATCCTAAACGTTTTGCAGTTATTTTACTCTTACTTGCTGCCGAAGTACGAATTTCTCCTACTGATATTTCTTTTACTTCATCAAAAGGAGGTGTCAGAAGGTCAAAATTATTGGCATATTCCATGGAAGAGCGGATAATATCCGTAACACTTTCGGCATTTATTTCAGACGTGTTGAATGATGAGTACAATAGTCCGACTTCTCTTTTGCCTTCAATGAAATAATGATTGTCCTTATTAATAAAAACTCTGCCTATTAAATATCCCAAATCGTAATCTCTGTTGTAATCAAAAGAATCTGTAAGGAAATTATAGATATTAATCATTCCACAAAAAGATCTTTCTTTATCTTGTTGGATATAAGGGAGTCTCATTACCTCATGATTTCTTGAAAATTCAAATACATTAGTGTGCATTATGAAGACCAGTATGTCAGAACCGAATCGAATTTCAAATTCATTTTGGTTTTTATCTTCGAAAAAGAATTCATCAGGGTATTGTTTTGACATGTAATTCATAATTTGCCTTGCCTGTTCTCTCATAAGCGAAAAAGTTTCATGAGTTTTTTCGATTACATTATTGAGCAGTAAGGTTTTTTTGTGAATTTGTTTTCCTAATTCCTCGTTAGTCATATTTTGCTGATCATTTTTGTATAACAGTTTCAAAAAAAATGCCCTGTCAGCAAAATTTTCTGCAGGGCTGTTTTTCTTTCTTCTTATATAGCTTCAATTAGTCTTCAGGAGCGATAGCTTCCATCGGACAAACGTCTGCACATGTACCGCAATCAACACACTGATCAGGGTCTATTTTGTAGATAGGTCCTTCAGATATTGCTCCGTTAGGACATTCGTCAATGCAAGTTCCACATGCTGCACAGCTGTCTGAAATTTTGTATGCCATTTCTTTATAAAAATTTTAAGGTTAATAACTATCTGCAAAAGTATAAACTTTTTGCGATATGCAATACAGTTTTTTTTGAAATTTTAATACTTAAAAGTGAAAAATTTTTGTAATATTCTATTTTTTAAGTATATAGGATTAGAGTAAATATAGTTTGAGAGAGTAAAGAAGCATAGTTTTGCACGGCTTACTTTTTATGTTTGAAACGGCGGATTATATCAAAAAACTTGTATTTTCAGCGAAGAAATGGCTATACGTCTTATAATTGTCCGATTTGTACCGAAAAAGCAAAAGGTGCGGCTGTTTGTTTTCAGGCGTTGTAAGAACTGTTGTGTCCGGACAGGAACGATATAAGCAAAAAAATGCTATTTGTGAAATAGGCGACAAGAATGATTTGAAATATTTTAATTGGTTGACAGGGGATGATATGCAAAAACCCGTTTTTGACTTTACATATACGGGAAAATTTGTAAATTTGCAAAAAAAATTATCTGCATATATGCAGACATGATTGATAAATAAGTTTTGCGTATTTTATCGGGAAATATGTTTGGAGAATTTGAAATAATTGTTGTGGGTGCCGGGCATGCAGGGTGTGAAGCTGCTTTAGCAAGTGCTTTATTGGGGAACCGTACGTTGTTGATTACTCAAAATTTGAATAGTATAGCAGGCTTGTCCTGTAATCCGTCCATGGGAGGAGTTGCAAAAGGTCAGATAGTCAGGGAAATAGATGCCTTAGGTGGTTACAGCGGAATAGTAACTGATGAGAACACTATGCAGTTCCGTATGCTCAATGCGTCAAAAGGGCCTGCAATGCACTCACCCAGAGCTCAAGTGGATGATATTTTATTTCCTGTTTGTTGGAGACGAAAATTGGAAAATACGGATAATCTGTCCTTGTGGCAGGATGAGGTAGTTGATTTGACGGTATCAAAAGGCAGGGTTACGGGAGTTAAAACAAAATTGGGAATAAACGTCAAAGCCGCAGCAGTTATATTAACAAACGGAACGTTTCTTAACGGCAGGATACATATCGGGCAAACCAACTTTTCAGGTGGAAGAATCAGTGAGGCAAATTGTGAGAATCTTACAGAAAATCTGGAAAGATTAGGTTTTGTTTCCGCAAAGTTGAAGACGGGAACGCCTATGCGTGTTGATGGACGCAGTATTGATTTTTCCGTTCTTACGGAACAAAAAGGCGATGATAATCCTCAACAGTTTTCTTTTTTACATAAACGTCGTAAGGTTTTAGTCCAAAGGTCATGTTTTATTGCTAATACAAATGAAAAGGTTCATGACATTCTGCGTACCGGATTTAAGGATTCTCCTATGTTTCAAGGCAGAATCAAAGGTAAAGGACCGCGTTATTGTCCCTCTATTGAGGACAAGATTGAGAGATTTTCCGACAAAGATCACCATCAATTGTTTATCGAACCTGAAAGTAATCTGACCAATCTGTGGTATATCAACGGTTTTTCATCATCACTTCCTTTGGATGTTCAACTAAAAGCTCTTCATCACATAAAAGGATTTGAAAAAGCCGTAATAGAAAAGCCCGGTTATGCAATTGAGTATGACTATTTCCCGCCTACACAATTGAAATCTTCCCTTGAAACCAAACAAGTAGAGAATCTGTTTTTTGCAGGTCAGATTAACGGTACAACGGGATATGAAGAAGCTGCCGCACAAGGGCTTATGGCGGGAATAAATGCACATTTGAAATTGAAAAATGCAGATCCGTTAGTATTAAAACGAAGTGAAGCTTATATAGGAGTATTGATTGACGATCTGATTACAAAAGGTGTTGATGAACCTTACAGGATGTTTACTTCCAGAGCAGAGTACCGTATCTTGTTAAGACAAGACAATGCAGACGAAAGGCTGACTTCTTTGGGTTATTCCGTAGGGTTGGCAACAAAGAGCAGAATGTATAATCTGGAAAGGAAGTTAAAGCAGAAAGATTCTCTTATTAACTATCTGAAAACTAACAATGCAGACCCTGTATTTGTAAACAAAACATTGAGTGCATTATCCACGCCCGAAATACCGCATCCCGTGAAAATGGCATCCCTGTTGTTGCGTCCGCAGGTACAATTGAGTGATTTGGTTTCGGCTATTCCTGATTTGCAAAAGCAGACGGATAAGATACCGTCCGCAAAAAGGGAAGAGATATTACAACTTGTTCAGACCAACGTAAAATATGAGAATTACATATTGAAAGAGCAGGAAACCGTTGATAAAATAAACAAGTACGAATCCCTTATCATCAAAGATGATTTTGATTACAATGCACTTAAATCACTGTCTTTCGAAGCAAGGGAAAAATTGACGAAAATCAGACCTCATACTATCGGGCAGGCTTCAAGAATCAGCGGTGTTTCGCCCGCAGATATTTCCGTATTGATACTATACATTTCACGGTAAAGTCAAAAGCGGAAGAATATTACTCAGGATTATGCCGTACTTATGAAAAAAGTACGGTTTTTTTGTATGTTTTTACACAGGTAAAATGAAACGCAAAAAGTGTTTTCTTACATTGGCTGAAAAAGTAGCGTGATTTCTGAAATTTTCTTAATGATTTTGTAAGTTTTCTTAATGATTTCTGACAAAATCACACACTTTTTTTAAGCATTCATTTACAATGGTTTTGAAAGTATTATTTCTACCGCTTTGAAGTTAGATTTTTTGTCAGGTTATTCTAACAGATTTTTTGTTTATTGTGTTTTCGAAAAGCAGAATAAACTTTTAATAGGCCGACAGTGTAGTTTATCACTTATGTCTTTGTCCGTCGGAGCGGTCATCAAAGTTTTCAAGTTGGCGTTTTTTGATTTGCTTGTTGTCATAATACTTTCCGAACTTATAACGTAACGTAAGCGAGATATAAGGCGGAGTTGCACGCGACCAATTTTCCGTTATGCTGTTAAGATATTCGGTTTTGTTGTAATCTTTTTTACCGACAACCCAACCGATTGAGAAATCTACGTTCAATTTGTCTTCAAAGAAGGATTTACCTGCATCAAAACTCAACCATTGCCATCCGTTATCTTTAGTAAGTCCCCATTGACTTGCCGAACCATAGCCATAATAAACGGAAAGCCGCCATTTATTCGGAAGATTCAGGAATGTATATAAATTAAAGTTATATCCCCAAGTGTCAAGAGAGGTGCTGTTGCCGTCAAGTGTCATATCGGTATAAAGATAATAGTAAGTAAGCGATAGATTTATGTTCCAGATGTCAAAAAATTGCTTATCAAAACTTACATTTCCGTTTATGCTGTGGGATTTTCCCATATTAACAGGACGGGATATAACCGCAAGGGGATTATATTCAAATCCGTAAGAATCATTTAAAGGAGTGGAAAGATTACGTATGTTATCGGTTGAGTAACTGTAATAAACGGATGTAAAAAGCATATATTTATATGAATGTGATAAGGAAATAAGGTGGGCATATTGCGGTTTGATTTCGGGATTGCCCGTTTCGTAGTAATATTCAGACATTTTGAAGATAAAAGGGTTCAAATTATTCGGATAAGGCCGCGATATACGGTAGTTATAATTCAAAGAAATTTCGTTATCATCCTTAAACTTCCAGCCCAATTTGACATTAGGGAAAAGATTTAAGTAATGCGTCTTTATAGTTGTGTCATTGACAACCTGTGTTCCCTTTGTATTGGTTTGTTCCAGCCTTACACCCAAACGGACGGACAGTTTGGAAGAGAAAAACTTATCCGTAACGGAAGCATATAAGGAGTTGATGTTTTCTTTATACTTAAAACGGTTCGTTTCCATTACATTATTTATATATTCAGACCCTTGCAACACCTCAGACTTGTATTCATTGTCGCTAAATGCAAACGCAGTCTTTGCTCCTGCCTCAAAAATCAAATCTTTTGTAAAAGGTTTGTAGTAATCCGCCCGAAAAGATAAATTTTGTTGCTTGTTATCAAGTTTTCTTTTGTTATCGGTGTTGCGTGATAAAGAATTGCTGCCGTCAGGCAATACATTATAATAATCAAGTATGGTTTGACGCTCACTACCGTTAAAACGGTTGTTGTAATCTAAGTCCATGGAAAATTTACTATCCATAGTGTCCATTTTTTTTACGTAGTTAAGCCCGAGATATGTAAGATTGTTTTGTGCTTTTACCTTTCCGATTTGGTTATATAACGAATCGGTGATGTAATACTGCGGATTGTGGGAAATAAATGTGAAATGCTTTCCTTCGGTTGTCGGTTGGTGATAATTACCGTAGTAACTGTAAAAGCCAAGTGTGGAAACGCTGTCTAAAGAATAAGAAGCGGAGAAATTAAAATCCAACCCCTTGGTATTACCTTGCCATTTATCGTCAATATTGCGGAAAAGAACAGTGTCTTGTCCTATCCAAGTGTAACGGTTGGAGGAATCCGCTCCGTAAGGGTCGCCGTAATAATTGTCAGTGTAGGAAAGACCGCCCGAAATTATCCATTTATCATTGACATAATTCAATCTGACGGACGGATTATAATGATACGTGCGGTCATCTCTGTAATTACCGACCAAAGATGCCGAACCGTTGATACCGTATTGCTGATTTTTCTTGATTTTTATGTTTATAATTCCCGCAGTTCCCTCGGCATCATATTTAACTCCCGGATTCTTCAGCACTTCATACGAATCAATCATTTCAGGCGTCATTCC
>JAFUYA010000110.1 GCA_017477025.1 Bacteroidales bacterium
AATCTATAAAATCTTGGACTTTCAAGCAGCCAATCCTCAAAACGAGAACATAAAAGACACGGACTCTCCGACCATTGCTCCTAAAAAACGAGGACGCCCGCCAAAATCAACCGAACTAAAAAAAGAAACAAATCAGGAACCAATTAAAAACGAAAACATACCGACAGGACAACCTGCAAAACGTCCGAGAACTCATATAAAACCAAAACCTATTGCTGCTTCCAACGTTACGAATAACAACTCGGCCAACGCCGTTACTCCTACTGAAACGCTTTCTCAGGCAAAGCAGCAGATAGTTAAAGATTTAAACATATCCAAATTACCTGAAACTCCTAAAATTGATGAATTGAATATTCCTGATTTTCAACCTAAACGAACGATTATTCAGAATATTGATATTCAAAAAACAACTAATCTTACTCAAAAACAAACTTCGGTAACCAAATCCGAAAATAATTTGCGTAACAATAATTCGCATTCTGCCGTTTCAAATAACAATACTCCGCAAAATACCGGCAACAATCAACAAAAACCGAATGTATCAGCACAAAACAATAAACCCGTTTTACAAAAAGAAGAAATCAAACCTGTGATTTCTTCCGATATTGAAGGTTTGATTGAAGCAGAGGGCGTTTTGGAGCTGATGCCTGACGGATACGGATTCTTGCGTTCATCGGATTATAATTATCTAAATTCTCCTGATGATATTTATATTTCCATGTCGCAGACGAAATTCTTTGCATTAAAGACCGGCGACACAGTCAAAGGAATGATTCGTCCGCCTAAAGAGGGTGAAAAGTATTTCCCTATGGTCAAGGTTATCAGCATTAACGGCAGAAAACCCGAATCCATACGCGACCGTACTCCTTTTGAATATTTGACACCGTTGTTTCCTGAGGAAAAATTCCGCTTAACTGGTCATCACGGAGAGAATCTGTCTACGAGAATTATTGACTTATTCACTCCTATCGGCAAAGGACAACGTGCCATGATTGTTGCACCTCCTAAAACGGGAAAAACAACTCTTTTGAAAGATGTGGCCAATGCGATAGCTGCCAACCATCCTGAAGTTTATCTTATAGTTCTTTTGATAGACGAAAGGCCTGAGGAAGTAACTGATATGCAACGTACGGTTAATGCGGAGGTTATTGCCTCTACGTTTGACGAACCTGCGGAACGTCATGTTAAAATTGCCAATATTGTCTTGGAAAAAGCAAAACGTATGGTGGAATGCGGTCATGATGTTGTCATAGTATTGGATAGTATAACCAGACTTGCACGTGCTTATAATACGGTTGCTCCTGCCAGCGGTAAAGTTCTTTCCGGCGGTGTGGAAGCAAATGCACTTCAAAAGCCTAAACGATTCTTCGGTGCTGCACGTAATATAGAAAACGGCGGAAGTTTAACGATTATTGCGACTGCTTTGATTGAAACCGGCTCAAAAATGGACGAAGTTATCTTTGAAGAATTCAAAGGAACGGGAAATATGGAATTGCAATTAGACAGAAAATTATCTAATAAGCGAATTTACCCTGCCGTTGATTTAGTAGCTTCTTCTACAAGACGAGATGATTTGTTGCTTTCCGATAACGTTTTGAACAGAATGTTGATTCTGCGAAACTATATTGCAGACATGAATCCTACCGAAGCAATGGAATTGATAAAAAACAGAATGGCTGTAACACGCAGTAATGAAGAGTTTTTACTTAATATGAACGGATAAAAATCAAAAAATAACACGATGAATACAGAAGAATTATTCAAAAAGATAGTTTCTCACGCTAAAGAATACGGATTTATATTTCCTTCAAGTGAATTGTATGACGGTTTAGGTGCTGTATATGACTACGGTCCTAACGGAGTGGAACTTAAAAACAATATCAAACAATATTGGTGGCGTTCCATGACTCAAATGCACGAAAACATTGTCGGAGTGGATAGTGCCATATTTATGCACCCTAAGATATGGAAAGCCAGCGGCCATGTTGATGCTTTCAATGATCCTTTGATTGACAACAAAGACAGCAAGAAACGTTATCGTGCCGATGTGTTGATTGAGGATCATATTGCTAAAATTGAAGAGAAGATAAACAAAGAAATAGCAAAAGCCAAGAAACGTTTCGGGGATAGTTTCAATGAGGAACAATTTCTTGCTACAAGTGAAAGAGTCAAAGGCTACAAACAGCAGATGGACGACATACATCAGAGATTTGCAGATTTGATGAATGCCAATGATTTAGCAGGATTGAAGGCTTTAATTGAGGAATTGGGAATTGTTTGTCCTATATCAGGAACAAGAAATTGGACAGAGGTAAGACAGTTTAACCTTATGTTCGCAACGAAAATGGGAAGCGTTTCAGATGATTCCGATACTATCTATTTAAGACCTGAAACGGCACAAGGTATTTTCGTAAATTATCTTAATGTGCAGAAAACAGGCAGAATGAAAATCCCGTTTGGTATTGCTCAAATCGGAAAAGCCTTTCGTAATGAGATTGTTGCACGTCAATTTATCTTCAGAATGAGAGAATTTGAACAAATGGAGATGGAATTTTTCTGCCGTCCCGGAACTGAAATGGAGTGGTTTAACTATTGGAAAGAGGAAAGATTGAATTGGCATTTGGCATTGGGTATTCCGAAAGAGAAATATCGTTATCACGATCATGAAAAGTTGGCTCATTATGCGAATGCTGCAACGGATATTGAGTTTGAGTTCCCGTTCGGTTTCAAAGAATTGGAAGGTATTCATTCAAGAACAGATTTTGATTTGAAACGCCATCAGGAATTCAGCGGAAAGAAGATTCAATATTTCGATTCGGAAATAAATGAATCCTATACACCGTATTGTGTTGAAACATCGATCGGATTAGACAGAACATTTCTGGCTGTATTCTCCCATGCTTTCAAAGAAGAACAATTGGAAGACGGACAAATGCGTACCGTATTGAGTTTGCCTAAACAATTAGCTCCTTATAAAGTCAGCGTTTTACCGTTGGTTAATAAAGACGGTTTGCCTGAAATGGCAAAGGGCATATTCAATGACTTGAAATTCTCCATGCGTTCTCACTACGAAGAAAAGGATACCATAGGCAAACGTTACAGACGTCAGGATGCAATAGGTACTCCTTATTGTATTACGGTAGATAATGATTCTCTTAAAGACAATAGTGTAACTATTCGTTTAAGAGATACAATGCAACAGGAAAGAATAAGTGTGGATAATATCAAATCATTTATCGCTTCTCATTAATGAAGAGAGGTCTTAAAAAGAAAATCATTGTAGCAAATGTTTGATCAACATTTTTTTTATCAATCTATATAATGCAAGAAGTGCAATAAATTTCTTTATTGCACTTCTTTTGTTATCCAAGAAATTATTGTTGATAAATAACCTGTAGTTTTTAGCCTTACTTATCTATATTAAATATAAAAACACGTTATTTTCTTTCCTACACTTACCAACTCTTATTGTATTCGTCATTAACGGAAGATACCTTAACCGTATCGGAAGGAACATCTGAAGGAGCATCGGTTGCATTACAGTTTCCCGTATATTCCAACCCGGAAGGTCTTGAAAAACTCCCTTGATAAAAACCAAGATGAGGATTCTGCTCGCACTTATTCATAAAATAGCCGAAAACAGGTAATGCCATAGCAGCACCCTGTCCCCAAGTCATGGAATTAAAGTGAATACTTCTATATTCTCCTCCTACCCAAATGGCAGTGGCCAATTTCGGATTCAAACCTATGAACCAACCATCGGAATTATTATCAGTTGTTCCTGTTTTACCTGCCAAAACGCTTTTAACTCCGTACTTATATCTTAATCTGGAACCTGTTCCTCCGTCTACAACACCCTTCATCAAATCAATAACCAAATAAGCCGTCTTTTCATCAATAGCAGTATTTGATTTAGAAGTGAAGGTTTCCAATACCATACCTTTATTATCGGTTATCTTAGTTATAAATACAGGCTCTTTATGCACACCGTTATTAACAAATGTGGCCATAGCACAAGCCATTTCCCAAACACTTAAATCAGGTGTTCCCAAACATATACTCGGCACGGCTTGTATAGGACTTTTTATTCCCATTGCACGTACCAAATTTATAACGCTTTGCGGTGTAGTATAGTCCTTCATCAAAGCAGCGGAAATATAATTGACGGAATTAGCCAATGCCCATTTTAAATTGACGACTTCTCCTTCTCGTGCATGATTGGAATTCTTAGGTGTCCAATCATTAAAATCCGGGAAAGTAACAGGAAGGTTCTCAATCTGGAAACAAGGTTCAAGACCTGAATCTCTCATTGCTGCCGCATATACAAACGGTTTAAATGTAGAACCTATTTGTCTGCGACCCAACTGTGCATTATCAAATTTGAAATATTTATAATTAATACCTCCTACATAAACTTTAATCTGTCCCGTCTGAGGCTCGACAGA
>JAFUYA010000111.1 GCA_017477025.1 Bacteroidales bacterium
GAAACTTATACTTGGAACGGACAGGAATACACTCAAGCAGGAGAATATACTTACACTACTAAATCTGAGATTAACGGATGCGACAGCATAGTTACTTTGACTTTGACCGTAAATCCGTTGCTTTCAGCAACCGTAGAACAAACAATATGTGAGGGTGAAACTTATACTTGGAACGGACAGGAATATACTCAAGCAGGAGAATACACTTATACCACTCAATCCAAGGTTACCGGATGTGATTCTACCGTTACTTTGATTCTAAGCGTAAATCCTAAATTGTCTTCAAGTGAAGAATACACCGCTTGCTACGGCGAAACTTACACATGGAACGGACAGGAATACACTCAAGCAGGAGAATACTCCTACACTACTCAATCCGAGGTTACCGGATGTGATTCAGTTGTTACCTTAACATTGAATTACTATGAGCAAATACCTGAAACATTCATCTATGATACGGTTTATTTCGATACCATAACGAATGAATTCTCAGATACTCTTTACTCCGTTATCGACAGTGTATCAACAACGCTTCAAAGTGAAATTAACGGTTGCGACAGTGTTGTTACTACAGTCCATGTCAATGGTTATATTCCTAAGAACGGCTTGAATGATGCAGCAAACAATATTGAAATGTCTGTTTATCCTAATCCTACAACGAGTGATGCAAATCTTTCCGTAAGCGGATTGAATAAAGCGGCAAGTATTGTTGTTACTGACATTCAAGGAAAGGTAGTATTCAGAACCGTTGTTGCAAAAGGTCAGAAAGTTATAAATATTCCTTCTGCATCAATGCCTTCCGGAACGTACTATGTTCAGATAATCTGTGATAACAAGACTCAAACACGCAAATTGATAAAGAGGTAACTCTTTTGAATTTGATAATTTTTAAGGTGCGGAGAAATAATTTTTCCGCACCTTTTCTTTTTACTTCAATGAATTCAGATATTGTATAATTAATTGTAAATAAAGCTATTAAAAATCAGCGTGATTTTCAACAAAATCATTAAAAAAACGACGGAAATCTCACTATTTTCCGACAAAATCATTAAAAAAATTTTAACGAAATCAGATTATATTTTTCCGAACAATAATTGCCTCTGTTTCTATTGAAAGAATATTTGAAATATTTGAAAAAGACATTCCTCAAACTAACATGTTGCAAACAAAACGTACAGGTTTTATTTTACGGTTATACGTTTCAGGGTATTTTTCCGCAGCTTTCTATTGATTGTATCACGCATAGCATCTCTGACCATCATCAGTTCCGCTCTGACCGCAGGCAATGACACTCTGACATAAAGTACTTGTCCTTGCATTCTTATTTCCGTTATGAAATTGGCAATCGTCGGTCCGCACAACTCTTTGAAAGCGGCTATAACCTCATCTTCATAAGGATTATAATCTATATGACACTTCTTTAAAAACGCATACAGGATTTCAGATAGCGGTGCTTCATTGGCTACAGAGCGTCCGCGTCGTTTTTTTTCTAAATAATAATATTGATTTATTCCGCTCATAATCTGATTATTTTACTTTCATCTTTTTTTGCTTGCGGAATAATCTTCTCAACACGGTCGTATTGTGTGTCGGTTATAAACACCTGCAGGAAATCGTCTTGAGCCATCAATTGAAGAACTTTTGTTACGCGTGAGAAATCAAACTTATCAAAAATATCATCTAAAAGGAGTATAGGATGTGTATGAGTATGTTGTTTTATATAATCAAATTGTGCAAGTTTGAGTGCAAGTAAGAATGTTTTCTGCTGTCCTTGAGAAGCAATATGATTCACTTCATGTGAATTAAGCTGAAAAACCAAATCATCTCTGTGAATACCCTGTGTTGTATGTCCGAGAATCTTCTCTTTTTCATAGTTTTTCAACAGAACTTCGCTCAAATCACCATCATAACTCTTATAAACCACATCAACTTGTTCTTTACTATCGGATATATATTCATAATAATTCCTGAAAGGAGTAATAAATTCATCGAAAAACACCCTTCGTTTGGATTGTATTTTCGCTGAATAGGACGCTAATTGTTCATTATATATCTCCAATTGAACCGTATCATAAACCTGGGTTTGCTGAAAATATTTCAGAAGTTTATTCCTCTGTTCCAAACATTTATTATAATTAATCAAACAATCCATATAAACGGTATCCGTTTGGGCAAGAACAATATCCATAAACTTACGTCTTTGCTCACTTCTTCCCGTTATGTAAATATGATCAATGGGAGAAACTACTACACACGGTATTTTTCCTATATGTTCGGAGAATTTCTTGTAGGGTTGTTTGCCGTGTTTAAGAACTTTTCTCTCATTTTTTTTCAGACTGATAACATAAATATCACCTTCATCCGAGATTTGAGTATTCTCATTTAGGAACTCACCTTTCACACTAAAAAAATCCTTTCCGTAGTTTATCATATCACCGTCATTGCTTCCCAAAAAACTTCTGCAAAACGAAAGATAATAAATTGCGTCCAGAATATTAGTTTTCCCTACTCCGTTATCTCCTACAATACAATTGATTTTAGAAAAGGAATATTCGGAATTTTCAAAATTCTTGAAATTGTTAAGTGTTATATTTTTAATATACATTATCTGTCTGTTGTATTATTCTCCATATCTCGGGCTACCCATTTCAGCCAGGAATCAATATTATCTGTCAATGTATCAGGTAACGGCAGAGGAATCCGCACATCGGGAGTTATTCCCGTGTCATCAATAAAATTATCAAATATAGGACATGATACAGGAATGTTTATCCCTGCCCGACGCGAAGGAAGACGCATACGCTTGGCGTTTGCAAAGTCCAAACATCCCAAAGTAGGCTCCTGACCATAGACTTTAAAACGATTACTGCAAGCACGTAAAAAAACAATAAGAAATTCTCCCGAAGAAGCAACGCAACCGTCAATAATAACAGCCGCTTTGAACGGTTTTGCATCGGTATTGATACTGTCTATAACATAAAGGCTGTCATTATCCAAAACAATATACTTGTCATCCGTTGCATCCATTTGCGATACTAACCTTTCAGCCAATTCTCCGTAATTATCTCTCCACGAAGTATCTATAAAGTTGCGATTATCTTTGGTATTAAGCCACTTATATGAATAAAAACTGCCTTTATGATCGGCTATCAGATAAACAAAAGGATGAAACATTCTGTCACTTCCGCCTGGGTTACCGCGTTCATCTATTATTATGTTGTCGCAACCGGACTTTTTAAACTCTTCAACGGCTTTGTTCGCAAAACTTAAAACACTGTCTTGGTAATCATAATGAGGCATACGGACAAAAAAAGTTTTATCGGTTACTTTACCGAAAACAAACTGAGGATTGTATTCTTTCATCTTATCCTTATAATTTGCATGCGGTTTAGTCATATAAACGGATGAGTGAATTTCGTTGTTGCCGAGAGAAAAGTGGTAATCATTAAAGAATCCGACTAATTCGGCCGAAACTTCAACACCACTGCGTTCGCTGTTTTTTACCTGTTTGCGTAATTTTTTCTTCAAGGCTTTGTATTCTTTGATATTATTCTTATTAATTTTGAAATCAAAGCCGGAATAATTATGTTCGGTTTCATAAACAACGAAATCAAAATCTTTCAATTCGGTTTTAATATCGTTTTGTGCATAAGAACAAAGACTATATCCCGCTACAATATACAAAAATACTATAATACGCCCGTATTTCATTATTATCCTGATTGTTTACAAATAGTTCTTTATATCGTTTTCCGTAATCACTTTGTCGCAAAGTATGGTTAAACGTTCAACAATGTTTCTCAATTGACGTATATTGCCTGTAAAATCAAACGATTGTAAGAATTTCACTGCATTCTTCTCTATTTTCAACTTGTCCGTATTGCTTTCTTTTGCCAAAGAAGATAGAAAATAATCTATAAGTAAAGGAATATCTTCTCTCCTGTCATTTAAATCCGGAACTTTGATTTCTATCACGTTTATTCTGTGATACAAATCTTCGCGAAAATGACCCAAATCGATTTCTTCTCGCAAATTCTTGTTTGTTGCAGATATAATTCTTACATCAACCTGTATCTCTTTTTCACTGCCTACGGGCAAAATCTTCTTTTCCTGAATGGCCTGCAACACCTTACTTTGCGTATTGAGCGACATATCACCTATTTCGTCCAAAAATAAAGTACCGGAATCTGCAAGTTGAAACTTACCCTTTTGTTTTGCAATGGCCGTAGTGAAAGAGCCTTTTTCATGTCCGAATAATTCACTTTCTATTAATTCATTAGGTATTGCCGCACAATTCAATTCAACAAAAGGATTTTTATTACGCAAAGATTTTTCAAAAAGCATTTTAGCGACAAGTTCTTTTCCAGTTCCGTTACCTCCAGTTATCAGAACTTTTGCATCCGTAGGTGCAACTTTGTCAATCATTGCGAGCATTTTCTTAATAGGCTTACTTTCTCCTATTATTATAGTCGAACTTTGGCTGTTGTTTTGTTTAACCTGCTTTTGCGGTTTGTTAGGTTTTGGAATATTATTCGGATTCTTGACAATATTAACTTTGGCAACCGACAGGACTTTATTCAAATCCAACGGCTTTTCAATATAATCAACCGCACCTTTTTTTAAACATTCAACTGCCGTTTCTATTGTTCCGTGTCCGGAAATCATAACAACACGTGCCGAAGAGTATTCAGAATATTTATCCAAGAACTCTATTCCGTCCATTTGCGGCATTTTTAGATCGCAAAATATTAAATCAACACTCCGTTCTTTGAGAATGTTAAGAGCATCTTTACCGTCAGTTGCCTCATATACGGTATAGTTTTCCAATTCCAAGATATCTTTCAATGCTCTGCGTATTGCACGCTCATCATCTATGATTAATATACTGTACATAACACTTTTATAAATTAAGTTTATTGTACGCAATAAACCATCTGTTAGGTAAATGTCCCTTACCTGCCTGCTCGTAGTCTTCATATAAGCATGGCACGATATAATGACGGATATACTTCTGCTTCATAACGTCAGTACATGGAACTTGTATCCACCAACGGTCGCTTTTCCGGGATTTATAAAACACGACTTCGTTCTCAAAATCCGGCATCAAGACTTTAAACACCAAATAATCGTTGCTGTTTTCATAAGGAAAATCATTCTTTCTCCATAAATACCCTTCTATAAAGTAATATATTGCATGGGCTATAATTTGTGATGTTCTGCCTTGCAGATCTTCCAAAACATTATTGCCGAAAAATCCTATTGATGTCAGTTTATCACTCATTCCTGCGTAATTAACAATCTTGCACAGTTCCTCCCCATATAAACCATGCGGAGATGAACTGCTCGGTGCATCGGATGCTCTTACGCAATTCATATCCACAATCAACATATCTGCATCTCTGACTAAAGGCTCACATCTGCCGAGATTATCCTGTATCTGTCCCAAACGAAAACGCTCGAATCTAAGATCATCCAATAATTCTAAGGCCTTTGAATCTACAAAATAAGTCTGATATGCTACATGAGTATAATCAAAAAGATAATTAGGTTCGGAACAAAGTATTTCATGTAAGAAATTTTCATCCGTTGTAGGGTCTTCATCACTTATTAAATCAAATTTGGCATCCAAGGCTAATAGATTTATGATTTGGGATATATTAACATAGCCTCTATACATACCTATTGCCAAGTCATTGCTACCGCCTACAACAATAGGAATAATCTTTCTCTGTAAAAGATACGCCATTACTTCTCCCAATGCAAAATATGTATCCGTTAATTGATTACCCAACTTCAAATCGCCTAAATCTATTATCTTTAAGTCTGCAGACTGTGGCATAAGTTGATAGAAAAACCTCCTGACTTCATTAGGATTATATGCACATCCTTTATTTTTCACTGAGGCTCTGTCCTCTTTCACTCCGATAAAAGCCATCTTAACGTCAGCATCTATTTCCGTCAAAGGATTGTCTGCCGTATTAACCGTCATCTTGTCTCCCCAGCATTCATAACCCTCACTTGCTTCAAATGCAATGTCTTTTAAAGAAACAGGGACAAAATATTTTAATAAATCCTGCGTATTCATAATTCTTTCCTTTTTAATTAATTCTCTCAATATCCGCACCAATGGCATTTAATCTTTCATCTATTCTCTCATATCCACGGTCTATCTGCTCTATATTGTCTATAATACTTACTCCTTCCGCACTTAATGCCGCAATCAATAAAGCAACTCCTGCACGTATATCAGGAGAAGACATATTAATTCCTCTTAATTTATATTTCCTTTCATTACCTATAACCGTAGCTCTATGAGGATCACACAAAATTATTTGAGCCCCCATATCAATCAGTTTATCCACAAAGAATAAACGGCTCTCAAACATCTTTTGGTGAATCAAAACGCTACCCTTTGCCTGAGTGGCTACGACCAATGCAATACTTATCAAATCGGGAGTAAATCCCGGCCACGGAGCATCACTTATTGTCATAATACTTCCGTCCATAAATTTGTCAATTTCGTAAACTTCCTGCCCTGGAATTAATATATCATCATTTGCATGATAAATCTTTATTCCCAATCGTTCAAAAACCTGAGGTATAATTCCTAACTCCCGATAATGAACTTTACGCATTAGAATCTCACTCTGCGTCATTGCTGCCAAACCTATAAAAGATCCTATCTCTATCATATCGGGCAGTAATGTATGCTCACATCCGTGTAAACTATCAACGCCGTATATGGTCAGAAGATTACTTCCTACCCCTTGTATATTTGCACCCATCGAATTTAACATATTACACAATTGCAATATGTAAGGCTCGCAGGCTGCATTGAAAATAGTCGTGATTCCGTCCGCTAAAACGGATGCCATAATAATATTAGCCGTTCCTGTGATACTTGCTTCGTCCAAAAGCATATAAGTACCCGACAGATTATCTGCAGATAAACTATAGGATTTTTTCTTTTCATCATATTCGTATTTTGCACCCAAATTCACAAAACCTGTGAAATGAGTGTCCAAACGTCTTCTTCCTATCTTATCTCCTCCGGGAATAGGTATGTATGCTTTATGGAATCTTCCCAACATTGCCCCTACCAACATTATACTTCCCCTCAATGAGGATGCTTTTTTTCTGTATTTTTCAGAGTATATTTGCTCTAAATCTATATCATCGGATTGGAAAGTATAACTGTGTGCAGAAATCTTCTCCACTTTACAACCTATCAATTGCAAGACCTCAATCAAATGATTGACATCTCTGATATCAGGTACATTATTAACGGTTACCTTATCTTTTGTAAGTAACACGGCACAAAGAATCTGAAGAGCCTCGTTCTTTGCACCCTGAATCTGAATCTCTCCTTTCAATTTTCTGCCGCCGATTATTCTAAAGGAACTCATTTTTGCTTATTATTACCGTTATTAACTACATTTTTCTTCTTTTTTGTTTGAGATTTCTGCTGTTTTGCAGGCTTTGCCAATAACTCTTTAGTCGTTCTGAATTGAAATCCTTCACCGACTTTTAATTTGCCTTTTGATAAAATCTCCAAATGTTTTAATATAACATCATCATCACACGTATTTATGTTCCATTGCAGATGTGCCTTCTTCAGTTCCTGTGTTACCCTTTCCGTCAATACTTTCTTTTCTTCACCGTCCTGCATAGAAGCAATCTTGTTTATCATTTGTTCCAAAAACATTCCGTATGTCCTGAAATGAATATCGGAATTTTTGTATTTCAATGGTTGAGGTTTTTCATCCTTTTCCTCTTTTCGAGGTTTGGAATAAGGAGCATCGACATCCAATTTATAATCGGATATTATAAAAAGATGATCCCACAACTTATGTTCATAATTAGGAGAATCCTTTCCGTTAGGATTTACCTGTTTCATTGACTCAACTATCCTCTTTGCATACTCACTTCTCTTTTGTCTATCCTCTATCGTTAAACAATAATCCACCATTTTCTGGACATTTCTTCCATATTCCGGAACAATAAGAGGTGTCCTTTGCGTATTATATTCCATTTTATAAATTTATTTTCTTTTTATTCTCAATTTAGCAAATTTCAAAATCAGCGTTTTTATATCTTCATAATCTTCAAATTTAACCTTAGCCCTGATATCTCCTCCTTCCGTATAGGTCTGCAATACTATCCCTTTACCGAATTTGGTATGCATTACCTGCATTCCGCTTTCAATCGTGTCTATGGACGGAACATACCAATCCTTATCTTCTTCCTTTTTCTTTAATGGCAACGATGTTTTGCTTTGTGTCAAGGAATTGTGGTATAAAGAAGATAGAGGTTTCTTTCTTGTAACACTGAATCCGTTATCTCTCGGAAGAGAAAAAATATTTTTGATTTTCTTATCCTCAACTGCATTTTCAAACGTTATGTACCTACTGTCAATCTCATTAATAAACCGTGAGGTCTCGGAAAATATGGTCTGTCCGAACTTATAACGAATGTTGGCAGATGTAAGTATAAGATGCTTTTTGGCTCTTGTAACGGCAACGTAAAAAAGCCTTCTTTCTTCTTCCATATTGTCGGCTGAGGCCAAATTTATAACGGAAGGAAAAAGGTTTTCTTCCATTCCTGCCATAAAAACGGTATCAAATTCCAAACCTTTTGAAGCATGAACTGTCATAAGTTTGACTTTATCCGCTTCTTCCTGCTCGTCAACATCCGTTGTCGTCATCAAAGATACTTGCTGCAAGAATACGTCTAACGTCTTATTTTCAACGGATATAGCCTCACCTGTCAAGGCATCGATAAGCGTATCATCTTCGGATTCTACGAACGATTGCAACGAGGCCGTTAGTTCTTCTATGTTTGCTATTCTGTCTTTGTCTTCAACATCACGCAAAAGGCGTAAATCATTAATGATTCCTGACCTTTCAATTAATTCGCTTCCTAATTCGTATGCATTTTCAGTTTTTATTCTTTGTGAAAAGGTCTGAATCATAAGACAAAACCGGTTCAGTTCATTTACTGCTTTTGCCCGTATATCATAATTGTTGTTTACCGTTATATTCTTTGCAGCCTCAAAATAAGAAACATTATGTTGCAATGAAATTAATTTCAAACGATCCATTGTCGTCTGACCTATACCTCTGGAAGGATAATTGATAATTCTTTCAAAAGCCTCATTATCATCATTATTGACTGCCAAACGCATATAAGCAATGCAATCTTTTATTTCTTTACGAGCATAAAAAGACAAACCGCCGTAGATGATATAAGGAATGTTTTTCAAACGCAAACAATCCTCAAAGGCACGTGATTGAGAATTAGTTCGATAAAGGATTGCCATATCTCCGAAATTTATACCGTGAGCGGTAAAATATTCTATTTTAGATGCCACATAGGAGGCTTCCTCCCTGTCCGACGGCAACATTGTATATATCAGTTTATCTCCGTCGGTATTCTCGGTATAAAGTCTTTTAGGTATTTGATTTTCGTTATGTACAATTATTGAATTGGCTGCATTAATTATATTTTTTGTCGAACGGTAATTTTGTTCCAATTTATATACTTTGGCATCAGGGTAATTATTTCTGAAATTAAGTATGTTTTCTATCGTAGCACCTCTGAAAGAATAAATACTTTGAGCATCATCTCCGACAACACATATATTACGATAATAATCGGCAAGTTTTTTAACAATAAGATATTGTGCATAATTAGTATCCTGATACTCATCCACTAAAATATACTGAAATCTGTGTTGATATTTTTCCAAAACATCCGGACAATCTCTCAACAAAACATTCATATTAAACAATATATCATCAAAGTCCATAGCATTTGCCCGACGAAGTCTGTTCTGATATATTGCATATATTCTGAACACAAGAGGTATTTTAGCTAATTCGTCAGCTTGACGCAACTGATATTGATTCTCATAATCAGCAGGAGAAAACAATGCACATTTTGCCGTGGATATTCGTTTCAAAAAAATGTCTTTGAGTTAGTCTTTATCATCAAGATTCAACTCCTTTATGATTGAGCCTATAAGTTTTTTAGAGTCGTCGTCATCATATATAGTATAGGATGAACTGTAACCTATCCTATGACCGTCAATACGCAATATTCTTGAAAAAATACTGTGAAACGTACCCATAAGAATTGATTTTGCTGCCACTCCTACCAAATCGGTAATTCTCTCCTGCATTTCTTTTGCGGCTTTATTAGTAAATGTCAAAGCCATTACCGAATAAGGAGATACACCTATTTCCAATAAATGAGCAATACGGAAAGTCAATGTCCTTGTTTTCCCGCTTCCTGCTCCCGCAACAATAAGAATCGGTCCTTCTTTTTGCTCGGCAGCCTGTTTCTGTATTTCGTTAAGTCCGTCAGTTATCATATTTCTAACGTATCGGTTGAAGTATCAGGTTGTCTTTATAATGTAGAATCCCGTCCATTCATAACAACCGTGTAAGTTTCTATAATCTAATCCCTTTCTATATAATTATTCTTTACACTTCTTTCATTTTTCATTTCGTTCCATATCACAAACAAGGCAATAACAGTAAAGGATATCAAAACAATCCAAACAGGAAATGTATAATCAGCATTTTGTATTTCCTCTGCCGAATAGAACCAAAACTGCAGTGCAGCCAATGCGTTGTTTACAAAATGAAAAACTATATTCACCCATAATTTTCCGCTGTACTGATACAACAATCCGAGTAAAATTCCCATCAGAAACCGTGCGGCAAAATTAGACATATCAAAATGTATTGCAGAGAAGACCGCAGATGCGATGAGAACACCGAGCCATACTCTGTCGGTTTCCTGTATAAGCACACGTTGTAAGATACCTCTGAACATCCATTCTTCAAATACTGCGGGCAACAGTGCTATACAAAATATCATCAACAACAATCCGCCCAACGATTTATCTTTTGCAAACATAAGCATCTTATCCGCATAATCCGTATAAACACTTATGCTCTCGATTGCCGGTAATGACAATACCAACAGTCCCACGGCAATCAATATCCAACGCAGGTTCGGCATTGACAGGAATGTTTGTTTCAAAAAATCTTTCTTATCGAAAAAAAGCCAATAAAAGTATGCACTTCCTCCGATACTTATGATTGTTGAGAATGCAATGGTAAGCAAAGAACTTTCGGTAAGCATATACAGTGCAACCGTGATAACAAAACCTAACACCGTCATTGCGGCAACTATCATCAAAAGTCCTAATATTTTTTTCCAAAAAGGAGTTTGTGTGTTATGTAATTGCATAGGAGTATGTTTTTCTTCTGAGATTCGTTTATTATTTCCCTTTATTGTGTAAGATGTTGCAAAGATAACACATTTTTACAAAAAAACATCGTTTTTTTCATAACAATAATTAACAATAAAAACGGAGTTTTTCCGTCGGGATTTATTGTTTTCTGACACAGTGTAAGAAAGGGTAAAAAAAAGTCCGTGATTTTTGTCAAAATCATTAAGAAAACTTCAGAAATCATTAAGAAAATGACAGAAATCACAGACAATTTTTCTGTATCTATAATATATTAAAAAAGAAAACGTTACCCGATATTATCGAATAACGTTAATCTATCAAAATAACCTACAATTATTCCAATCAATAACAATCAATATTCCTCATCATTGAAGAAGAAATCATCCTTTGTAGGATAGTCCGGCCAAATATCTTCTATTGAGTCATAAACATCACCTTCATCCTCTATCTCCAATAAGTTTTCAACAACCTCCATAGGAGCTCCCGAACGCTGTGCGTAATCCACCAACTCATCTTTTGTTGCCGGCCAAGGTGCATCTTCTAAATGTGATGCAAGTTCCAATGTCCAATACATAATCTTTTTAAATTTATCTAAATTCTACAATATTACCGTATTGATGACAAATTAAATAGACTCTTATTCTATATATTCGTACGAATTATATAATAATAATGATCTAATATTCCATCTCTTCAGGTTTTTTCCAATACTTTTCCGTACGATGTCTTTCTTTCATTATCATACGTGACAAAGTAAACAGATAATCACTTAATCTGTTCAGATATTTCAATGCTATAGGGCTTTGAGGATAGTATTCATTGCATTCTACCAGCAATCTTTCGCATCTTCTCGTTTGCGTCGTTGCTATATTCAGAAGAGTGGCAGTCTGAGAACCGGAAGGTATTATAAAATACTTTAAAGCAGGCAATTCTTTTGACATAGTATCTATCTTTCTTTCCAGATACTGCACGTCAATTTCTCTTATATTAGGCACCTGACTCAAAACTTCTTCATTCTCACATGCAACCATACTTTCAATTTCAAACAATCGGCATTGTATAACAAATAATTCCGAGGCATAATTATCATGTTTCAACAATGCAGATGCAAAACCCAACAAACTTACCAAATGATCTATCTCACCGTAAGTCTGTACTCTTATATCAAATTTCTTTACTCGCGTACCTCCTACTAATGACGTAGTGCCGTCATCTCCTTTTTTCGTATAAATCATCGCCTTTTATTCAAAATCTTTAATATTTTCAACTGATTTAATTTCAGGTATTGCGTCCTGAATGGCCAATTCAACATTTTGTTTCAATGTCATACGAGAATAAGGACAAGAACCGCAATGTCCCTGCAATTCAACATTGACAACATAATCATCAGTCAGCGAAACAAAGGCTATATCTCCTCCGTCTTGTTGCAAATAAGGGCGTATTTGTTCAATAGCACTCTTTACTTTTGCTTCTAATATTTGTCTTTCTTGTAATTCCATATTATTATTTTATTTTTTTGATTTTTCTGCTACTCTACTTGCTAATTCCATAAATGCTTTTGCCTCTGCAGAGTCAAATAACATTGCAACAGGATTACCGTTATCGTTGCATTCGCTTACATTTTGCGAAATAGGTATCTCTCCTAAGAAATCTATTTTTAATTCTTCGGCCAATCGTTTGCCACCGTCCTGTCCGAAAATGTAATATTTCTTTTCCGGCATATCGGAAGGGGTGAAATATGACATATTTTCCACCAGCCCGAACACAGGAACTTTTACATTTTCGTTATCAAACATATTTATTGCTCGTCTTACGTCAGCCACTGCCAATTGTTGCGGAGTGCAAACAAAGATACTTCCGTGCGGATGGAATGATTGTATCAACGTCAATTGTATATCGCCCGTTCCCGGAGGCATATCCAAGATAAGAAAATCCAACTCTCCCCAAAGGGTTTCACTAAGCATTTGAGTAAGTGCATTACTTGCCATCGGACCTCTCCACATTAAAGGAGCTTTTTCATCAACCATGAATCCGATACTCATAAGTTTTATACCAAACTTCTCAATCGGGAGCATCATTTCTTGTCCGTCCTTCTCTATTGCCATAACTTCCGGCTTTTCTATATTGAAAAGTGTAGGTATACTCGGACCATACACATCCGCATCCGCTAAACCCACACGATAACCCTCTTTTGCCAACGACAAGGCTAAATTAGCCGAAACCGTACTCTTTCCTACTCCTCCTTTTCCGCTACCTACTGCAATCAAACAATTGACACTCTTCATGGAGGCATTTATTCTCTCTTGTTTTTTCTTTTGTTCTTCAAAAGGATTCATATCTTGATCGTTTTCCTATTGTTATTATTTAATTCACATTAAATCTTTCGTTATATTATTTACAGGAATCATCCGATTAAATGTATATATTCTTCATTCCTGTCCGTCATACGAAACAATTATCGTATTTGCAGTGTAATATTCAAAAAAGATTCTTATACCCACACTATTTAGGGGGTGCAAAGATACAAAATTTATTATAAATCACTTAAATATCACTAATTTTTTTATTCAAGACAGGATGAACATAGTCAGGAATAATTTGCTTCAAAGGTAATAATACGAATTGTCTTAAATGAAGTAACGGATGGGGAATCTTTAAATTTATATCGTCAATAATACAATTATTGTAAAATAAAATATCAATATCAATGATTCTGTCCTCATATCCTGCCTGTCCTGAGCGAATTCTCCCCAACTCACGCTCTATATCATTTATAATTATCAAACATTCTTGAGGATTATGCGAGGTGGTAAAAACAGCACAAGTATTTATGAATGATTCTTCTGAAACAAAGCCCCAGGCTTCTGTTTCAAAAAAATCGGAATTTTTGATTTTCCTTCCCAATCTTCGTTCCAACAAATCGTAAGCAGACAATATATTCTGTTTTTTTTGTCCGAGATTGCTGCCGAAAGACAATACAACGGTATTGACATTGATTGGCGGATGAGTATTAATATTACTTATCATAAGATTACAAGAAAGAGGACACCTCAGCGTATCCTCCAAAAAGAAAACATGAAAAACTTTACAAAATTTTAGAAATCACCCTATAATCAAAAAAAATTGTTTTATCCTAAATATGATTTCAGTATCTTACTGCGTGAAGTGTGTTTCAATCTCTTTATTGCTTTTTCCTTTATCTGACGAACACGTTCTCTTGTCAAATCAAACCTTTCTCCTATCTCGTCCAATGTCATCGGAGTATAACCGTCCAAACCGA
>JAFUYA010000112.1 GCA_017477025.1 Bacteroidales bacterium
TGGTTGATGGTACGGGTATGTGCGGTGCATGCCGTCTTTCCATCGGTGGAAAAACTAAATTCGTATGTGTGGATGGTCCTGAGTTTGACGGACACGAGGTTGATTGGGATGAGATGTTTAAGCGTATGGGAACGTTCTCTGATATAGAAAAAGAGGCGATGAAAAACTTTGAACAACATCTTGCAACCGTCAATCCGAATGCTGATGAGAATAAAAAGGAAAACTGTGTTACAAATCCGAATTGCAAGCAAACATCTGTTTTATCTCAGACCGCAATGGACGTTACTCCTACCGATGAAACGATTGATCAATTGACTAATCGTGACAGTGAATGGAGAAAAGAATTGCGTCAAAAGATGAAACCTGCACAACGTACCGCAAATCAACGTGCAGTTATGAATGAACTTGATCCTGAATACCGTTCCCGCACTCGTTTAGAGGAAGTTAATCAAGGACTTACCAAAGAACAGGCTCTTTGTGAGGCACAACGTTGTTTGGATTGTGCAAATCCGTCCTGTGTTGAAGGATGTCCCGTTAATATAAATATACCTTCGTTTATCAAGAACATAGAACGCGGACAGTTTTTGGCTGCTGCCAAAGTTTTGAAGAATACTTCCGCACTTCCTGCCGTATGCGGTCGTGTTTGTCCGCAGGAAAAACAATGTGAAAGCAAGTGTATTCATCATAAAATGAAATCCCAGCCTGTTGCTATCGGATATTTGGAACGTTTTGCTGCAGATTTTGAGAGAGAAAGCGGTAATATATCTTTACCGGAAAAGGAAGCACCGAAAGGAATTAAGGTAGCAGTTGTCGGAAGCGGTCCTTCGGGATTGTCTTTTGCGGGCGATATGGCAAAAAGAGGCTATGACGTTTATGTTTTTGAGGCATTGCATGAAATAGGCGGTGTATTGAAATACGGTATTCCTGAATTTCGTTTGCCGAATGCAATAGTTGATGTAGAGATTGAGAATTTGAAGAAATTAGGTGTTCATTTCCAAACGGACTGTATTGTAGGTAAGACCATAACGGTTGAGGATTTGGAGGCGGACGGCTTCAAAGGAATATTTGTAGGCTCAGGTGCGGGACTGCCTAACTTTATGAATATACCGGGAGAAAATGCTCTTAACATAATGTCTTCAAATGAGTATCTGACAAGAGTAAATCTTATGGACGCTGCTAATCCTGAAACGGATACTCCCGTAAATCCGGCAAAGAATGTATTGGTTGTCGGCGGAGGTAATACGGCTATGGACTCATGTCGTACTGCTAAACGATTAGGTGCTGACGTTACTTTGGTGTACAGAAGAAGTGAGGCGGAGATGCCTGCACGTTTGGAAGAAGTTAAACACGCTAAAGAGGAAGGTATTAAATTCCTTACATTGCATAACCCTATAGAGTATCTGACTGATGAAAAGGGAGCAGTAAAGCAGGCAATCCTTCAAGTAATGGAATTGGGCGAGCCTGACGCTTCTGGAAGAAGAAGTCCCGTTCCGGTAGAAGGGAAAACGGTTACCCTTGACGTTGATCAAGTTGTGGTTGCTGTCGGAGTATCTCCTAATCCTATCGTTCCGAAATCAATACAAGGTTTGGAATTGGGTAGAAAGAATACCATTGTAGTTAATGAACGGATGCAATCTTCACATTCCGGTATTTATGCAGGAGGAGATATTGTCCGCGGAGGTGCAACGGTTATTTTGGCAATGGGCGACGGTAGAAAAGCTGCTTTGAATATGGATGCTGAATTAAGTAAAAAATAGAATATTTGCTTCTTTGAGAGAAAATATTCAGATATTGAAAAATTGTTATTAAAGAAAACATCGAAATACTTTATGCATTTCGATGTTTTTATTTTTATTTCGATTGTCTTGAATGCTATCGTGTTATACACGATTAAAAAATACAGTGTAGAATAAGGATCAGCAATCTACCGAATCAGACAAATTCTTCTCTAATCACGGATTATACATTGTCTTATCGTAGAAATTGAGGATGTCTATGCATATTCTTCGCATTGTAGTTGCAGGATTCTTAGGATTAATACTTATTGCCTGTGTATAACAATTGATAGCATCCTGCCATTTTTCTTGTTTTTTGAAAATATTTCCTTTGATATACCATGCAGTATCATTTGTTGCGTCTTGTTTTAGAATATCATCAACCTTTTGCAGTGCTTCTTCGTATCTCTCCGCATCGTTTAGAGAACGGATCTCATTTAAAATATCTTCAGTGTTCATCATTGTGAAAAAAGTTAAAAAAGAATATTAGTTGTAAATCATAAACGTGCCTGCTTTTTGCATCAAACGATCGGGAGAATCCTTATGTCTGTATGATGCATACCAAGTATATACACCTTGTTCTACGGTTTTGCCTTTATATGTGCAATCCCAAGCTTGATAAAGGTCATTAGTTTCAAATACAACCGTACCCCAGCGGTTAAAAATCTTTAAATTGAACTGCTCAACAGCATCAACAACCAAGCGGAATTGCCTGTTATCAGGAGTAACGGAGTGAAGATATATACCTGTAGGAGCCCAGATATGATGTTCTCTGACTACTGAAATCGGAGTTGTAACTGAATCCGTACATCCATACCCTGTGATGCCGACAAGTGTAACATAGTACGTTAAAATGGAATCTTCAAGTTCAAAAGTGTGCCTGAAATTTTTGTCCGTTGAGGTTGCACCGTCGGATATTTGCCAAATTCGATCCACAACGCCCACTGTAGCATCGGTAAAGGTAACGGTAGGAGTTAATTCATCAATATAATCGGGATCAAATTGGATAACAGGTGTCGGTTTTTGTTCAACATACACCGTCATAGAGGCAGTACTTTTGCAACCTAATTCTTCATTGCTGTATGCCGTTACGGTATATTGTGTAGTAGAGGAAGGTGCTACCGTATATTCGGTTAATTTACCTTGATTGACAGAGGCATCGTTTGATGTCCAAATATAATGGTCAGCCTCTCCTTTAACTCCGACCAAAGCTGTTTCCTGCTCACATATTTGTGCATTTTCATAGCATTCAATCTGAGGGATTGCATATACATTTACCGTAGTTTTGACAACAGTTTGGCAAGAAGCTTCATTGGTTGTAACCTTTACTTCATAGTCCGTTGTTTGATCAGGCATCTTTGTTATTGAAATATCCGTTTCTCCGCTACTCCATTGATAATTTACATCATTATCATTAGTCTTTGCCGTAAGAGTTGTGATTTCTCCATCGCACAATTCTTTTTTCCCTTCTATCGTTACTTGTGGATAACTTATTACTGAAACGTATGCTTCACTTTCGGCCGTACAAGCTCTGTTATCTGTAAGTTTTAACTTGATTTTGCCGCTGTTTTGAGGAATAAATTCAGTAAAACTTTCACCTTTTCCAACGTTTTCATTATCCAAGCCGTATGTCCAAAGATATGTTCCGCTTGATTCTTTCAACAGTTCCGTGTATGTTACGGAATTACCTTTGCAGACAGCCGTATCGTTGCCGATACTTACGTTGAATTTTCTATTGTATATATAACAGGAGTCGTATCGTGTACATATCAGTACGCCGTCTTTATAATTTCTTATTTCAAATTTATAAAATACATAATCAACATCAGCAGGCTGTTCTACTGTTATTGTTCCGTTATTTATTTGTGTGCCTGTCAGATTTGTCGGTTCTATGAATTCGTATTCATCTCCTCCGTTAAGGCGGAATATCACCCTGTCTCCCGCACAAATCGTATCGTAAATAGACAGACTGTCTGCATTCATCGCACGCGTTGCAGGATTGTCTGCACTATTGTGTGAGATAGTCAATGCAGGCACTTCCAACGGATGAATGAGTATTGAATCCCAAACCTCAAATTCTAATCCGTCTTCCATACGAGTTACATTCATCTTGCAGTAGTACCAAGTATCTCCGTCTTCTGCTCCCGGGTTAGCAGTTATCTGATTGTTTCCGCTCTTAGGTAGGAGTTGCATCAAATTGGCACTTGCACCCAAGGATGTCTTTTTATACCATGTATAACTTTTGTCAAGTTCGCTGGTAGGTTTTATTCGCCATGCCTCTTCAGTTGCTTCCCATAGTGTGTTATTGTATGATTGCATTTTCTTGACTCCTGTTTTTTTAGGGTCATATTGGTCATTTACAATTGTGGTCGAAGCAGTAGCATCAGAGTTTTGAATACCTAAAATGGCATTGGAATTATTTGTAGATGTATGTGCAGGTTTTCGTTTCATATAGAACTCAATAACATTAGTTGTTTCATAAAGAACGATCATTGAAATGTTATTTGCAGTATCCGCTGCACCGTAATTACCGTATGCAGGTATATCGTAGAAAGACATTATACACATTCTGCATGGATATTCTCCGATAAAGTCTATGTACATACCCTGATCACCATTACAACGAGAATAATCTATGTCGTAAAAAGGACCGTTGATCGAGTTAAATGTAGGATTGACACTCGCCTTATAACCACCTGTCCAGGTTTCTCTATTGTCAGGAAAGGCATTGCTGGATGCGTACGGGCAGTATAAGTAATTGTTGTTGGATGGTTTCTGATACAAATTTATATTATTCTGTTGAGCGTATGAAAGCATTTTACTCTTGGAGTCAAACATGTGTATTCCGCCGTTGGAATTAGCCATGACGGTGTTATATGACTTATCATAGAAATAAA
>JAFUYA010000113.1 GCA_017477025.1 Bacteroidales bacterium
TTCCTCAATAATCATTTGTGTAAGTTCTTCTGTTTCAGGTCTGGGTATAAGAACATCAGGTGTTAGTTTTATATCCAATCCGCAAAAATCAGTATGTCCTAAGATATATTGCACAGGTACGTATTTTTTTAGTTTTTCCGTGGCAAGCACTAGGTTTAACAAGGAAGATTCATTAATCGTATCTCTTCCGAATGCAAGCAAATGTGCCGAATTCATACCGGTATATTCTTTAAACAGAATGTTCACAAATGCCTTTATTTCATTATAAGGATACTTGTTTTTCAATTCATTATTAATATAAGTGATAATATCTTCAATCTTATTGGATTTGGTTTTCATTATTTTAACGTATATTTGCAATTGCAAAATTACGAATATTATGCAAACGGATAAAATTTTTATGGAACGTTGTTTCCAACTTGCTGCAATGGGAGCCGGAAACGTATCGCCTAATCCTATGGTCGGGGCTGTAATTGTTGCTGATAATAAAATAATCGGTGAGGGTTATCATAAAAAGTTCGGTTACGAACATGCTGAAGTCAATGCCGTAAATTCCGTTGTCAATAAAGATTTGTTGCAAAAAGCAACCGTTTATGTCAGTTTGGAGCCGTGTTCTCATTATGGAAAAACACCTCCGTGTGCGGAATTGCTTATAAAAAATAAAATAAAACGCTGCGTAATTGCCAACTTTGATCCGAATCCGAAAGTATCGGGCAGAGGAATTAAGATGTTGCAGGATGCAGGTATAGAAGTCGTATGCGGAGTTGAAGAAAAACAAGGACGATTCTTGAACAGAAGATTTTTTTGTTTCCAGGAAAAAAGGCGACCTTATATAATACTGAAAACAGCCCGAAGTGCAGACGGATATATTGACATAAATCCTCCGAAAGCAGAAAAAAGGCAGAAATACTGGATAACGAACGATGCCGTTAATGTTTTAGTGCATAAGATGCGTGCCGAAAATGATGCTTTCATGGTAGGAGCCAATACGGTAATTAATGACGATTGCCGATTGAATACGAGATATTATGACGGCAGAAACCCTATTCGTCTGGTGTATGACAGAGATTTGAGTATCCCTAAAACAAAACATTTCTTCGACAATACACAAAGAACTCTTATTTTCAACAACTTGTACTCTTCAATAGACAATCCGCAGGAAGTCTTCCAAAAAACAATGACGGAATATGTAAAAATACAAAATGAAGGAAACCGATTACAGGAGATTCTTGACTTTTTATACACAATAGGAGTAAATTCTCTTGTTGTTGAAGGCGGAAAAAATTTGTCGGAAGAGTTTTTGAAGAAAAATCTTTGGGATGAAGTCGTACTTTTTACTTCAAATACAAAATTTAACGGCGGAATAAAAGCACCGTTGTTCAATTTTGAATGCAAATCAACTACAATGTATATATCGGATAATAAATTGGATGTATTTTACAATAACTCTTTTTGAGAGTTTTCCTAAGAAATCCTTACCAATGGCTTTCCTACTTGAATAACATCTGATAAAAGTACTGAAGATTCAATGACAACTATAACAAGGTGTAAAATTTTCATTACATCCGTTGTTTCTTTGCCACTATAATCGGGAAGGAATACACTTGATGATAAGTCAGACAGGATGCTGATTGATTATTGCGGTGCGAGGAAATGATTTACGCTACTAATCACAAAAAAATACCTGTCGCTGATCTCCGATTAAAAAGCAAGCACGAGTTGGAGATGCAACAACAGGCGTAATCTTTTTCACAGGTATAACGTTTTTCTGTCCGGTTTATTATAAAAAAGCATGAAAACTTTATAGTCCATACCCGTAATGCTACATCCATTCTTTAATCGTTGCAATTTTTTCTATTCAGTAAAAACATTAGAAAACAGTATATTAAAAAATATAAAAAAATTAGTGTGATTTTGACGGAAATCATTAAGATTTCTGCAAAAAAGTGTGTAATTTCTGACAAAATCACACACTTTTTTTTCATAATATCCGAAACTATTTTATCCCTATTTCTTTTTCTTTCTATTCTTGCTTTTCTTAACCGCTTTTACAGGTTTGTCTTCCGTCAAATTCATATTTTGCCAAAAATATTCATTCTTATAAGCATTCAAACTTCCGTTAGGAATCACGCAAACAAAAATTTTCTCCAAATTAAATGTATTCTGCCTTATTTCAGGAGGAATTTTAGCCAGCACTTTCAAGGTATCGAATTTTGCAGTATAAAAAGCCTTATCGTCTATTGAAGATATACTTTCGTTAATGGTAAGAACTCTGTTTTTAGGAGTATAATTCCTTACAGCAGTATGAATTTTGCTCTTATCTTTATTATACACAACCTGCCCTTCACTGAAAAACTTTTCATTATCAGAATCTATAATGAACTGTTCAATATCCTGCCCTGCTCCTATTGAGTTAATATTGTTCCCAATAACCACCCGAGCATTTTTACAATTGGAAAATGCTCCGTAACCGATAACGGTTGTTTGAGACGGTAATACGATCTCCCCTCTCCTGCCTGACTCCTCCGCTTTGGCAGGAGGATATGCTATCAAAACTCTCATATCCTTGGAATACAATACACCATCCGATGATGCAAAATGAAGATTTTCTGCATCAACTTCTATATCCTGTAAATCAATTCCGCCAAAAACCATAGTATCTATATCTTTGACAGTTGAAGGAATAAATACCGAACGACATGTACCTAACCCTTCTATTTCCGTTACGGTATATACGAATTCACCGTCCGATATATGTTCGGGAATATCAATATGCCGTGTTATATTATCACGAAAAGAACTTTCGTCTTCAACCAAAGATACGGTTTTATTTCTTTCATTGGTAATAACAAATGACAATTCTCCCGTACTGAGTATTCTTTCGGTAAAAGAACGACCCCTTTTCTTATCGAATACATCTCTTTGCGATGAAGATTGTACGGTTATGTTGTCCATATCACAACTATAATTCAATTTCTCCCAATACTCCGTATTTTTATATGTTAATACGGCATTACAATCTATATTAACTTCCGTGTTTGCTGTAGCAAACAACTCTCCTTCCAAAATCGGCGGAGTCTTGCTTTCAACCACATATTCCTTTAATGAAATACATCCGTCAAATGCTCTTTTGCCCACAAGTTTCATTGTATTCGGAAATACAAATGCCGGCAGAGATTTGCAAAAAGCAAATGCACTGGAATCTATCTCAGCAAGATTGTCTGGAATTGTAAATTCGTACAACTTTTCACAATTTTCAAATGTAATATCAGGTATGATTGCAAAACTATTCGGCAAATCTACATATTCCAACTGCAAACAATCTTTAAAAACACCTATACCCATTTCATTGATTCCATCATCAACGGCTATCTCTTTAATTGATGTATTTGAAAACGCAAAACTTCCTATAGTATTTACGGATTTCGGCAGATTGATATTTGTAACTCCTACGCAGGACCGAATAAAATTCTCAGGAATAACGGCTACATTTTCTCCAATTTCAACTTTGGAAAGGTTAGCCAGCCCTTCAAATGGAGAAAAACCGTTGAATTTATGTGCATTATAGTACAATGAAGAAATGTTATCACAACCCGAAAAAATATCGTAAGGCATTGTTCTGACATTTTCCGCTACAATTATCTCTGTCAATGTCGTTATGTTGTTAAATGCTTTTTCCGAGGATATTTCTTCACATTCTATTGTAAGTTTTTGTAATCCGCTGTTATCAAACACAAAGTTTCCTATTTTTTTCAGATTCTTTGACACCGTGAATTCCTTAATCTTGTTGCAAGATGCAAAGGCTTCGCTTTCTATTTCTTCCAAACCTTCATTCAAGTTTATATGTCTTATATTAGTTAAAGAAAAAGCATTTCTCCCTACATGTTTTATAGTATTGGAAAAAGTAACGGTGTCCAGTTCCTCACAACCGAAAAATGCACTGTCCCCAATAGAAGTGATCAGATAAGTTTTTCCGCGAAATCTTACACTATCCGCTATAGTAACATTACCTTTATATGACCCGTACTCGTTATCTTTACAGGTTACCTCGGCAGTCAGCAATTTCTTATCGGTAATTTTATAATATACTTTTGATTTTCCCGTCTTATGAGTAAAATCGAAATGACGATTCTGTGCTTCCGCTGCAACGGATATGCAGGTCAATACCGTAAGTATTAATAATAATTTACTTATTTTCATATTTCTATTGTTTATGCTTGGTATTGTAGTCAAATTCTATGGATTTTTTTACGTGTTCATACAAAGCCGTTTTGTTAAGTATCCGTTTGTTCTCGTCAAGAATAAATAATGACGGCGTATGGTCTAACTGAAAATTGTAAGCAGATAACTCTTCGACAGTAGCGTGAGTAACTATCCAATCAAACGGTTCAGCACTCTGACGGGCTTTACTCATTGCATAGTCAGGATCAATATCTATAGAGTAAATTTCCACATCATACTTATCTTTATAATCTTTGTAAAAAGATTTTAACTCATCAAGATTCTTTTTACAACTTTCACACTCCGTGGAAAAGAAATACAACACAGTATATTGCTTTTTCAAGGAATACAATCTATGTACATTATTTTCAAAATCGCGTAATACAACATTAGGCATTTGATTCCCCGGCAGGAAAGGCTCTATTTTTTCTATATTTTGCTGATGAAACTCTATCATTGATGGAGGTAAGTAACTTGAAGCCCTGTCTAAATATTTTTTTATTACATGGGAATAAATTATCTCGTTGAAAGAGAAAGGCAATCTCGGTAGATTATCCAAATACCATGCAATAACGTAATCTGCATATTCTTTTCCGCCTGCCGAATCCGCTTTATGTACAAATTCATCAAGAGCATTGCATACCGTATCCGGTATTTGCTCGGTTATTTCGCTTATATATATATTAAACTGCTTTATGAAATAAGGTGTATATAAAATTCTCCGATCTTTAAAATGAAATCTATCCCAATAATGCTTACGATAATAATATGCATATTGTCTTTCCATACCCTTTTTTAATGCTCCGTTTTCAAAAAAGAAAGACGGTGCGGATTGATTCATTCCATCCGTAACGACAGTTATCAGATTATAAGGATAGGTTTTAAAGAAACTTCTTTGAAATGTTTGAAAATCATCAATAACCGAATCTATATTCCTGCGAAGAGAATCAACATTGGCGTCTTTTGCGTTGGCCTTGATTTTATAATAATACATGGCCGTTTGAGTTTTCTTATTCTCTTTCTGATAAAGGAAATACGCATCGTTTTCCGTAGAATTTTTTACAAAAAACTCCCCGTCTTGATATATCTCTATTGAAAAATCTTTGCTGATATCCAACAAAAAGGAAAATAAATCACCTTTGGGACTTTTAACCATATACATCCCCATCGGATAATTAACAGCCGTCCAATGAAAACCTCCGTCTTTGGAAACTTTCAGGCTATCCATTACCGAAGTTTTGCTACCGCAGTAACCTTCTATATATATGGAATCATAATTGTAATCATGAATGAAAAACGAAACCTTATAACTGTTTTGTGCTGTCAAATTAACACAAAGCAAACATGTAACAATAAGGGATAAATATCTTATCATAAATCAAAACCTCCTCTTTCTAATACATCCATAACTTGTTTCAGATTGTCAATAGGAATATGTTTCGCTAAAATTTTGTCATAAGAATCCAATATATATACGACAGGAGTTTTTTCTATATTGAAATACTCACGCCAGTCATAAGAAGCAAACAGACCGTTTGTATTAATCCACGTAATTCCGTTATTTTCTATAAACTCATCTCTTGCTTTAGTATCACCTTCCGTATGAACTGCAAATACTTCCAGGTCATAAATCTTATGATATGCCTTATAAAACTCATTCAATTTCGGAATTTCCGTAGTACAATGTCCGCATTCAATACTCCAAAAAACCAAAATTTTGTACTTACTCTGCAATTCATCAAGATGATGCCATGCAGACTTATCGTCATTCTCAGGACATGCCAAATCGGGAACAGTTTTCCCTATCAAAAGATTACGCCAAGTGTCTGCACGTTGTATATTAGCATCTATATCCGAAGGTGTCAGTGCCGTATATTTACCCGTTTTGAGGTATTTATCAACCATTCCGACATAAACCTTGTCATGTCCCATAACCGGACTCTGTAAATATCTGGTTGTTATATCTTTTACCAAAAACTCAAACATTTTTTTGTCGGTTGCTTTGTTTATCCAATACTCTGCATAGTACAAAATACTATCTGCTTTTTCATATTTCATAACTTCCTGCCAATATCGCTCATAATTATCCATAAAAATCTTCTTATGAGTATTCAATAAAGCACCGCAACCGAAATCAATATTATCAAAATAATGCAACTTATACCAACAAAATCTTTCATGTTGCACTGCGACGGAATCAACACTTCCGTCTTCTTTGTAAATAATCGGGAATTCAGGAACATTCAACGGTTGTGTACAAAGCAGAATCTTGGAAAGAATATGATCGGGATAGTTTTTAATAAAATCGTTTTTCAAAGAATCGTTACGCTCTGTCAGAATCTTCACTTTATCCTCATATTCCTGCTTGGAAATAGATTCTCTATTACCGACGGCAAGTTGGTATTGCTTACCCAAATCATCACTTTTGACAAGATAATCAAAATATACCTCCTCATTCTTACTACCCTTAACTTTCATATTCTTAATCCAATCTTCATCCGAAGTTTTGAATTTAAGATTTTGGTCCTTACAAATGAGAAATTCACAATATCTCCCTTTCGTGTCAGAGAAAAAATAAATACCGTCTTCCAGTGTTTTATTCTTTTTTCTAAACGCAAATTTACCGTTACTATTGACGGAAGTATCAAGTGCATACGGGCCGCCGTGCCAAAAGTATCCCATCAAAAGCGTATCGGTTTTGAAATTTTTGATTTCAATTGTTATATCATATTGTGCCTTTACTGAAAAACAATTGGTAACGGCAAGTAAAGCCAAAACAATATTGGAAATAAGAATTTTACCGCCTTTCATTTTCCCTTCCATTATTGTTCTTTACCGTTTAAAAATACCTTATCAACTTTGTTTTCTCCGTAATAGTACGGTATATATTCAATTGTAGGGATACGTTTGGTAATAAAGAAGTTTGCTTTCTTACCTTTACATATACTACCGCAGGAATCAACGACATCCATTGCGTAAGCCGAATTGATGGTAGTAGCATTGATTGCCTCTTGAGGGGTTAAACGATAATTAACACACGCAAAAGTCAAGATAAGTTGCATATTACCGCTCGGAGATGAGCCGGGATTAAAATCAGAAGCCATAGCGACAGGCAAACCGTAAGAAATCATATCACGAGCAGGAGCATAAGGCATATTTAAAAAGAAAGCCGCCCCGGGAAGTATGGTAGGCATGGTCTGAGATGCCTTCAAAATTGCCATTTCTTCAATTCCCGTGTATTCAATATGATCAACGCTCAACGCATTATATTTAACTCCTACCTGTATTCCTCCGCTTTTTGCCAATTCATTAGCGTGGATCTTCGGTTTTAAGCCGTACTTAACACCCTCAAACAACATACGATCCGTTTCTTCAACGGTAAAGAATCCTTTATCGCAAAAAACATCAATAAAATCGGCAAGATTTTCCTGAGCAACCATAGGAATCATCTCATTTACAACCAAATCTACAAATTCTTTCTGTTTGCCTCTGTATTCCAAAGGAACACCGTGAGCACCTAAAAAGTTTGCTTTAATAGTTGCAGGACTATTTTCTTTAATACGGCGGATGACACGTAACATTTTCAATTCAGCCTCGGTAGTAAAGCCGTAACCGGATTTTATTTCAACAGCTCCCGTACCGTACTTAATCATGGAATCTATTCTTTGCATGGCATCTTCGTAAAGTTGCTCTTCATCCGTCTGTTGCAACCTCAAAGCCGAATTAACAATACCGCCGCCGCGTTCGGCAATCTCTTCATAGGACAGACCTCTTATCTTGTCAATATATTCAATTTCTCTGCTACCTGCATATACCAGATGAGTGTGCGAATCACAGAACGAAGGCAACACATAACGGTCGTATGCGTCATAAACTTTATCGGCATTTTCCTCTTTCAAGTCCTCCATTGCTCCGAAATCGGCAATAAGTCCGTCTTGTGCAATAAGATAAGCATTTTCAATGTAAGGCAAATCCGCCATATCACTACCGCAGACTGCCAAACGCGGATTTTCCTCCGCTTGGTATAATCTTTTTATATTTTTTACAAGTATTCTCATAGTATTTACAAGTTTTGTTATCGCAAAATTACGAAAATTTCCTGTACTTAACAATATTATATAAAAATAAAATCATTTGACCTGAAAAAATTGTCTGAGATTTTCGTGAAAATCTCAATGATTTTGCAAACTTTCTCAAAGATTTTGACGAAAATCTTTGAGAAAATTTTTGAGATATTTATAACAATGAAAACTTTTTCCGTTTATACATCGGAATACTCTGTAAATCTTAAACTTATTAAAAATCTGCTGAAACTTTAAACGTAAAATTTCTTCCCATCATCGGATAAGAACGAATGATTTCGTATTGATGATTAAATATATTATTGACTGCTGCCGTCAATGTCATGTTCTTAAAGCCGAAATGTTTTATTTTGCAATTATAACTAATATTCAGGCTGTGATCAGCATAGGCTTTCAACAGATTGGACGGCAAATTCTCCTGCAAACTCCACCGTTTATCAACGATAAGACAAGTATAACCTGAACGCCATGACTTATAATCCAATCCGATTACTGCACTTGCAACATTTTCAGGCATATAAGGAAGATTTTGTTTGTACGTATAAGAATCTTCCTGCATATCAACGGCCTTTTGATAAGAATAATTAAGTTTAATATCGGTTTTAAGATAAGGAGTTATAACATAATCAAGAGTCAGTTTAATATCCGTTCCGTAAATATTGACTTTTCCGTAGTTAAGCATAGACCAAAGAAACTGATTTATGGGAATGGCAACTATTTTATCCTTCACGTTGTTGTAATACAAGTCAATCTCCGGTTGAACGGTACATCTGCCGAAAGTAAATGTAAAAATGTTGGCCCAAGATAATTGATTAGTTTTTTCGGGTTTAAGTTCCGTGTTACCGTTGCGTCTGTAATACAGCTCATTAAAGGTAGGCATACGAAAAATATTTTTATAGAACAACGTACTTACCCAATTGCCCGTGCTGTATCTGATACTCAGATACGGAGATAAGTAATGCCTGTCTTTTTGTAAGGAATTGAACCAATCATGATAAAAACTATGAACGGTATTTGCAACAAAGGAAAAACGTCCGCAGCTGTAATTCAACACTATTGCAGAAAGTGAAGAGAAACGTTCGGGAACGGTTTCAAGTATTGTATAATTCAAGGAATTAAAAGAAATATCATTAGTCAGAGTTACAAAAAAACTGTTATCATATTTAAAACTAACGGCATTATTCATGTAAATCAGTTTTTGAGTGTAATTATCATCCTGACCGTCTGTGGAATTAAGATAATGAGGATCAACATAACGCGTGTAGTTCCAATCAAATTTGAGATGATTTCTGTACGTAAGTCTGTCATTCAGCAGAAATGTGTAATCCGTTTGTGCAAAGAAATTCTTATTCCATAACCTTTGTTCTGAATTTTGATAATACAAAGTAACGTTTGAAGGCAATCCTCGTTCGGAATAGTAATAAAAAGCCTTCGCTTTCAAATTCTGTCGTGCTGAAAAGGAATGAAACCAATTCATCTCCCCGTGATAGGAAAACATATCGTTATTTTCTCTTTTCATTTTCTTTGTTGCCAAAGACTGATTCACACCGTAATATATTTTATACGGATAACGTCCGTTCGTATTTGTTATATCTGTAAGGAATGTTACAACATCCCTGTTGGAAACCTTTGATGCCAAAAATAAATTGCCACTAAACAAGTTAAACGAACCGTATGTCAGAGCAATATCCCCCATAAGTTGTTTGGAACCCATGTTCGGCTTTTTCGTTTCTATACTTACACTTGATGCAGATGCCAAAGATGTCGCCGTAGGCAGAAAAGAGTTGAATTGTGCGTTTGCAAGGGAAAGAGAATTCATACTTGACAGCGAATATTTGCTTAAATCTATTTGTCCGCTCTGATTATCAAACAAATTTACACCGTCATACAACACTGAAGTATGATTGGATGAAAGTCCTCTCACACTTACCGTCTTAACACCGCCTAATCCGCCGTAATCTTTTACTAAAACACCGCCTAAAAACTTGGCAGCATCACCTGCATTTTGAGTATTAATGGTTTTGAGATGTTTGATATTCAACTTATCTCCACTCGGAACATTCTGTTTCAATTCTATACGTTCGGCACGTACGGAAACGCTGTCCAAATCTACGGACGTTATCGTATCCTGTGCTTTAACGGAAAAGACAATAAGGAGCAAAACTATATGGATATAAAACTTTTTCAATTCTATAAATGTATTTGTCATTCATTTTTTTGTATACACCAAATAAAATCAAGCATGCATTTTGCAAAATTAATAATTTTCAATCTAAAACAAGTATAAAAACAAGGAAATATAAGGAGAATAAAGTTTCAAAAACAAACAATCCGTAATAAAAAAAACAGAACTTTAAATAAAATCAAATAATCAAAACATTAAATATCTGTAATTGTAAATTCCACTCTTCTGTTTTTGGCTCTTCCTTCTTCCGTTTTATTATCTGCAATAGGGTGCTTAGCTCCGAAACCTGCGTATTTCACTCTTTTTTTATCAATTCCCCGCTCCACTAAATAATCATATACGGCCTTTGCTCTTGACTCGGACAATTTTTCATTGTACTTATCCTTACCCTTATTGTCGGTATGTCCTGCAAGAAGTATTTTCATATTCGGGTGTTCATTCAAAAGATTCTTCAATTTCAACAATGCAACATAACTTTGAGGTAACAGAACACTTTTATCGAAGTCAAAAAAGATATTCTCCAAAACAATCGTACTGCCTACGGAATACAGGGTATCTTTTTCAGAACTTGCCTTTGTAATATCATCAGTATAAAAGGAGTTATCAACATTCTCCGATTCCGATCGGCAACTCAGGCAGTATAACTCCACATCGTCAATATAATAATATGCACCCGGTAGAATATTTTGTGTATTTCCCGGATCAATATGATTACTCTGATCTTCAGGATAAAAGTTGCCTATCGTCAAGTAACGTTCTCCTCCCTGTGCAACGAACGTTCCTTCTATTTTCTGCCACTTTGCCGTATCATAAAGCGGATAATCAAAATCATTTACAACTTGCGGTTGGTAAAATGTAGCAATCACCTGTCGCATACCACCCGGCAACATCTTTATTTTATTATCCGTCAGCATCTGTCTTGTAGTATCTTCTATACGGTATGAAGTAAATAAGCCGCCTATAGTTGCCACAGCCCCTTTTGAATATTCCGATAAACTGACATAAAAAGATAATTTGTAGGTTTCTCCTTTTTTCAACGTTTCTTTTAATTCGGTCTGAATATACTCCCTGTAATCCGTCAAAGAACAATATATTCCGACCATTGAACCTCCTGTTCTCGGCAACTGAATCCCCAGTTTGTTCTTGGGAACGTGACACTGCTTGCCTCCGCAATTATTATAGTAATCCGAAGAGCCGTGAGAGGGTTGCCACCACGCATCAACCTCATCCATTATGCCATAAGGATCTATACGCTGCGGACATGAGGAATGCAACTCAAATGAAGGATTGTATATTAAGTTACTATCGTTATCTATATCTATTCTCTGGGCCTGTATTCCGTAAAGCGAACTGACTGATATCAAAAATAAGCACAAAAATCTTCTCATAACATTTTCCATTCTACGTTATCAGTTTTTCTAAACCATGTCATTTGTCTTTTAGCATATTGTCTGGTATGAATTTTTATTAATTCCGACGCCTGATTCACTGAAATCTTTCCGTCAAAATAATCAAACAATTCTCTATAACCTACCGTTGATAAGGCAGGAACGGATTTAAACGGTACAAGACTTCTGACTTCTTCAAGTAATCCTGCATCAAACATTTCGTCCACACGTTTGTTTATCCTGTTGATAAGTTCCTGACGACTGCGTTGCAATCCTATTATTTTGATGTCAAAATTTCTTTTTACTTTTTCTTCCGTGCGGAAAGAAGAGAAAGGTTTCCCCGTCTGCCTTATTACTTCCAATGCTCGCAAAACTCTCCTCGGATTTTGCTTATCTACTTCCGTATAGTATTTTTCATCCTTTGCTTTCAGTTCCTGCAACAAGACTTCCAACCCAAGTGTATTAAGTTCGTTATTCAGCTGACTGCGTAACTCAACAGGAGTGTCCGGCATATCGTCAATACCGTTGATTACCGCATTGACATACATTCCGCTACCACCGCAAAGGACTACATCGTCATAGTATGAAAACAATTCCGCAATAATTGACATAGCCTCTTTTTCATAGCGTGCAACGTTGTAATTTTCATGTATTGACCACGTTGCTATTAAATGATGCTTTACCGCTTTCAATTCATCTTCGGACGGACGGGCAACTCCGATATTCATCTCTTTAAATATCTGTCGCGAATCGGCGGAAACTATCTCCGTCTTCAGTTGCCGTGCCAATTCTATGGCAAAAGAGGTTTTTCCGCTTGCTGTTGCTCCGATTACTATGTATAGTGTCTTGGACATTGTATTATGGTATAATCCGCAAAGGTAAGAAAAATAATCGAAATCAATGTATCAGACTTGTTTTTTTATTATTTATCCGTTGCTTTGTTGCATTCAGAAAAAGAGTGTGTAACTCTGAAAAGAAAATTACACACTCTTTCTGTATTATTTGATTAACATCAAATCTACATTCGGAAATCTCTGTCGTCAAAACAGTGTTTCCGAACAGAGAATTACTCCGTTTTGGCAGGGGCTGTCCCCATTCTCTTTGCCATTTCTTCAACTATAAAAGAGGCTACATCATCAGCGTAAGTATTCATACCGAAACCTGCGTCATAGCCTAATTCTTTTGCTAATTCGTGAGTTATTCTCGCTCCGCCGCAACAAAGTATAACTTTGTCTCTTAATCCTTCGGCTTCAAGCATTTCAACCAATTCGGTCAAATTCTTGATATGGACGTCCTTCTGTGTAACAGTCTGGGAAACTAAAAGAGCATCGGCATTAAGTTCTATGGCTTTGGCAATGAATTCCTCATTCGGCACCTGACTTCCCATATTCAGAGCCTCAATCATTTCATAACGTTCCAAACCGTAATGACCTGCATAGCCTTTCATATTCATTATGGCATCAATTCCCACAGTATGAGCGTCAGTACCCGTAGATGCTCCGACAATTACAATTTTTCTACCTATATAATCCTTAATATATTGGTCGGTTGTCGGCATATCCATGGTATGACTTTCCACTTTCGGAACATGGATTGAAGTGTAATCAACGGTATGAATGGTAGAACCGTAGCAATTAAAAAAGGTAAATCCCTCGGTTAATTCTTTATAATAAACCACTAACGGATTCTCAAAGCCCATTTTCTTCAACAACTGCTTTGCAGCCTCTATTCCTTCATCATTACAAGGCACCGGAAGGGTGAAACTCAACTGAGTTTTACCGTCATTCATCGTATCTCCGTAAGGTTTTACTTTAGTAAGGTCAAGATTGGTATCAAAATCTTTGGCCTCCATTGAATATAGTCCTGCACTCATTACTCTTTTCCTCCTTTACCTTTCATTATTTCAATAAACGGATTGTAGTAGTTGTCGGATTTTTCAAATACTCCTCCCAATCCTTTACCTCCGTCTCGCGGACGTTTAACATCGCCGAAGATTCCTTTCTCCAAAGCGGAAAACAATCCTTCCGTCTGCATCTTTTCCAATAAATCCACGGCATCGTCCAATACTTTCTTTGCACGTGTCTGCATGATACCGTTTTCTTTGAATACAATATCATCTCCGAAATGCCTCATATTGTTGAAAATATAACGTGCATTCTCTATACTTACATATCTGTCCGACATGAAAGGAGTATGTATTGCCTCAGTCATCATACCCAACAACTGTAATCCTTGATGCGTCATTATACCTATTTGATTAAATAAGGCGTCCTGTATTTGTCCGCGGAAAATGTTACCGGTCATAAACTTGGTAGGTGGCATATACTTAATAGGTGCCTTAGGGAATATCTCGCGTATTAGTTGTGCCTGTGCAAGTTCATACAAGAAACCGTCTTCCAATTGAGGATCCATCTCAAATGCATGTCCCAAACCCATTTGCTCCTCAGGCATCCCTGCTGCAAATGCTAATTGCTCGTTGATAAAATCAGATGCCAAAACGGTATGTGCCTGTTCAAAAGCATCCGCCGTAGTCAAGTAATTATCCTCTCCCGTATTGATTATAACGCCCGCAAAACCGTTGATAACACGACTGAAGAACTGGTCAATCAATGTACGTTTCATATTGATGTCCCTGAACAAGATACCGTACAAAGCATCGTTCAACATCACATCCAAACCTTCCAACGCTCCCATTACTGCAATTTCAGGCATACACAGACCCGAGCAGTAATTACACAGACGAATATATCTGCCGACTTCCTCACCGACTTCATCAAGTGCCTTACGCATGATGCGGAAATTCTCCTGAGTGGCAAAAGTTCCGCCGAAACCTTCCGTAGTAGCACCGTAAGGGACGTAATCCAACAAACTCTGTCCCGTAGTACGGATAACGGCTATAATATCAGCCCCTTGTCTTGCTCCTGCTTGGGCTTGGACAACGTCTTCATAAATATTACCCGTTGCAACAATGATATAAAGATAAGGTTTAGGCCCTTCACCTATCGTATCGATGTAATGTTCGCGTTTTCTTCTGCGATCTATGATACGTTTTACGGAAGCATCTATATAAGGTTGCAAACTCTGTCTTGCTTTTTGCTTATCACCTTGAGGAAGTTTGGTTATATCCAACTTCCTTTCCGCAATTTGCTGAGCAATCTCCATAGGAGATTTCTCCGTTTGCAGAACAGCATTGCCCATAATGAACATAATACCGTCATTTATCAAACCCTTCTCCTTAACATAATCTACAACTACGTTAGGTAAAGGAACATCATCTTGATTTACCCCGTCAATTCCCAAAAGCCTGCAAATAGTTCTCTCACACGTAACGGTTGAGTAATGAGAAGCAAACTCCTCAACCTCATCGGAGATTTTTTTCGCTAAAAGCTTGCCTTTGGCAACTTTATTGAAGTCAATACCCAATTTACTTTCCATCTAATCTTATGTGTTTTTTATTTCGTTTTATAATTTTTCTTACAAACTGTTATTTCACTTTATTTTCACCGTATCTGGTGTTGATAATGAGTTTGCAAAGTTACGTTTTTTTCAGCAATTAACCAAAACAATAATGAAATGTATTAAACATCCGAATATTTTATCATTCAATAATTTTGAAATTAATGAAAAAACTCTTGAAAACACTGACAATATTTTTGAAATCATTAAAGATATTTTCGTCAGGACGGTCTGAAAGTATATTTCAGACCGTCCAAAACTATATTTTGAACCGTCTGAAATTTTTTTCGAACGGTCTGAAACAAATCTCTTTTTAATGATTTCAAAAATATTCTCAATGATTTCGGAAAAATTGTCAATAATTTCACGAATATTGAGTAACCTCAGCGGACGACTTATTATTATTGGACTTACGATATAAACATTGCTGTAAAAGATATATGCAACCGTGCTTACAAAAGCATTTTTTATCGATATAAATGAAAAAAAATACATACCTTTGCAAAATAAAATCATAATGATATGGGAATAGTATTCAATGTCAGGAAACCTCGTCAATTTAATTACAAACCTCGTTTTTACGATCCTAAAAAAGACGAGTTGGAACAATTGAAAGCAAAATACGGACCTATTGGAGAAACCTACAACCGCAAGATTTCTTTCCGTAAGGCTATGGAAGAAAAGAAGGAAAAGAAGATTTCAAAACCTTTTCCTATGACAA
>JAFUYA010000114.1 GCA_017477025.1 Bacteroidales bacterium
CCGTCGTTATATTTCAAACTTATATCTCCACCCCATGCATTTCCTTCCTCAACGGCAAAGTTCTTTTTCTGATAATCAGGGTAGGATTCATGATCAATATTATTATTATAAAGGCGATCTCTATTTATTGCAATAAGATTTGTCATAGTTTTGTAATAAGCTTCAACATTCAAACTCAAATGACGAGCCAGATCATATTCTATCCCGAAAATCAAATGATTTGATTTTTCTACATAATGTTTTATAGCATCACCTCTATAATTATCTACAACACCTCCGAATAGATCAGGACCTGCAGTTAAATACCCTGTAAAAAGATTTACAATATCTCTGTCTGATTTCGTATCAATGAATGTCTGAGAATATTTTCCTACGGCTGCTTTCAATCGAAAATAATCCGTGATATTATACTTTAAAGACAAACGCGGCTCAAATACTGTCTCCGATAATGAAGCATAATAAGATAATCTGACACTTGGTTCATAAAGCAGATTACCTAAAAAACCTTTGAATATCAAATAAAGCCCGGCATCAGAAGAATAATCCTTTTCTTCCTCAGGTTGATTTTCAAATTTAGTGTTTGTAGTATTCCACATCAAATCGACACCGTAACGTAATTGATTTTTAGTAAAAAACTGAGTTATATCCAAACTACCGTTAAATGAGCTGATATTACTCTTCTGCTCTGAAGACGTTGATTTATCATTCATAGTCATAGTGTAGTCGGAATATGCTAAAACACCTTGTACAATGGAAGAAGAATTAGCCGGAACAAGTATAAAATTTGCACCTCCTCCACTATTTCTCCAATCAAAATCAGCAATATTTTTATATCCTTCAACTTTGTCTGTGAAGTTGAATCCGAAGATATTCGCCTTACTCCCTGTTTTGGAGGCAAGTGTAAGTTTTCCGTACAAATCAAAGAAGTCATACGGCAGTTCCGTATCAATATAAGAGTAGATGGATCCCGATGTAGCAGAAAGATACGAATTTTTAGCCGTTACCAAATAGGAAACGGAATAATCCTTATTTTCATTATCCGCTATAATAGGTCCTTCTATAATGGCCGAAGCTCCGAACGTTGACAAAGAGATTTTCCCTGATGTTTTTTTCTTATTACCGTCTCTTGTGGTTATATCCATTACGGAAGACAATCTTCCGCCATAACGTGAATTAAAACCGCCTGTATATACATCAGCATTACGGATGATATCCGTTTCAAAAACAGAAAAAAGACCTATTGAATGAAAAGGATTAAAAACCGTCATTCCGTCTAAAAGAACCTTATTTTGAATTGCAGATCCTCCTCGAATATACAACTGTCCTCCTTGATCTCCTGAAAATACGACACCCGGTAACACTTGTATATACTGAGCAATATCTGCCTGTCCTCCTATGGAAGGCATCTTTTGAATATCTGCAGCAGTTACTTTCTTAACCGAAACTCTTGACTCCGTTTTTGCAATCTCCTGTTCTGCTACAATCTCAACAGTTTCTAATGTCTTCGACTGTGGTGCGAGTTCTATCTTAACATTGTATGACTTATCGGAAATATTTAATGTTATAATAGTATCGGCAAAACCTAATGATTGCACTTTCAATACCCGTTTCCCTATTGGAACTTTATTTATAACAAAAAAACCGTTTATATCCGTACTTGCTCCCAAATGCGTATTTTCCACTAATATATTAGCAAACATTATGGGTTCTCCGTCGGAAGAATTATACACAAAACCTTTTATTGTTGCGGTCTGTGCAAATAACAGTGTATTTATAAGAAACAGTCCTAAAAAGAATAATATTTTTCTCATATCATTTATTATTATTTACCATGCTTATTATATATGCAATATTTTAAAGACAAGCTCTTTCAGAATTTCTGCATCCGTCATCATTGATGATGCTCCTATACCTTTACTTTTTAAATCGTACTCACTAAACAAAGAAATGATACTTAACAATTGTTTTGTTGAATAGTAATTGAGTGCGGTCAGATACTCTCTGGCTGCATAAGGCGATTTAAAATTCAATGTCGCAGCTATTGTATCCGCATTCCTTATTGTAACTTGAGAAGCAATCAGCAATTTCGTAAAATAAGAAAACAATATAGGAAGTATTCTCTCTATAGGATTAACCTTGGGATTCTGTGCAAAATAGTTAATAATATTATTTGCTTGAAACGTATCTTTACGACCGAGTGCATTTTGTAACTCAAAAACATTGTAATCCTTACTGATGCCTATAAATTCGTTTATGTCATTTTTAGTAATAAGAGTCCGTCCTTTTATATTAAGAGTCATTTTACCAATTTCATTTGCAATCTTCTGCAAATCATTTCCTAAATATTCATAAAGCATATTAGCATCTAACTCGTTAATCGTAAATTTCTTGCTGTTTACATAGGATACTATCCATTTCGGAACTTGATAATCCTTGAGTTTATCACTATTTAGAATAACTCCATCATGCTTGGCTATAAGATTCTTGCACCTTATATCAAACGATTCTGCCTTAAAACATATAACAAGTACGGTCGAAGCCAGCGGATTGTCTAAATATATCTTCAATTTTTCCCACTGACCTTTTTCCATGAGTTGTGCTTCTTTCAAAATCACAAGTTTCTTGTCATACATCAGAGGATATTGTCTGCAGAGCGAAATAATTTGTGTAGCAGTTGAATCTTTACCATAAAGAATATTTTGATTAAAATCCCGTGCCGATTCGTCAATTAATTCATTCTCAAATTCAGCACAAACTAAATCTATGTAGTAAGATTCAGTCCCTTTCAAAAGATAAATCGGCGATAATGTTTTACTTTTTATATCGTCCCTAATCCTTTTTATCTGTGATTCTAATGATAATACTGCCATCAACAAATAAGAAAGAATCCTATGCAAACATTGTTGCATAAGATTCTTTTACATTGATTTATTTCTAATCTATTAAACTTACGTCAGACATTGACCATTAATTATCTTTTTATTGTCTGCAGTAAAAGATCTTAGTTTTATTTTTTTCTTAATTCTCTTGAACCGACCCTGTCCATTGCACAACGGAATCCTATCCAATCCGTACTTTGAGCTTGATCCAAATAGCGTCTTTCTCCAGGAGATAAGAATAATGCACGATCTTTCCATGAACCGCCTTTAACAACTCTTGCTTTATCATTCAATAATGAATGTTTTCCATACTCATACATTCCGTTGGATATACTATTACCATTTGATGATTCTTCCTCGTCGTCAATATCGGCAGAAGAAACACTTTCCTCATCATCGCCTTCTTCATAAGCTGCATACATATTTGCTGAACGACTCCATGCATCTTGATCCAACTGAGATGCCAAATCACCGTCAAGATAATTGATATTATCCGCCTGTTTATAGTTACGTCTTGCTATGTTATCTTCTACAGTAACTTCTCTATATTGTATTCTGCCCAAAGAATCCTTCTCTGCAACCATTCCATCCTCATCCAAAACTTTAGTCATATAAACATTACCACGGAAAGGATTGATATCACCTGCATCAGACGGAGTGTTAGGACGATAAACATCCATAACCCATTCAGAAACATTACCGGCCATATTATACAATCCGTAATCATTAGGGAAGTAATAATTTACAGGTGCTGTATATTCCCAATGGTCATTCAACACACTTGCTACACCCATACCGTCACCTCTTGAACGCTTGAAATTAGCAAGCATCTCTCCGTAATACTTCTTCTGATCAGTACGAACTATATGTCCGTTCCACGGATATATTCTTCTTTCAATGATACGTCCCTCTTTAGTAGTATTACCTACCAATCCTAACGCAGCATATTCCCACTCTGCCTCCGTCGGCAGTCTGAACTTAGGATAAATTATACCATCGCCCATATTAACTTTTCTTGTTCCTTCACTATTAGGATCCAAATCTTTCAAATCTTTCTTAACATATCCCTCATACTGTCCTGTAAGATAAGCATCTGTTGTGAAAACATTCTCATTTGCCTGATCCTGATCAAATTCCAACACACCTGCATCTATCAAAGCTTTTTCATTCAAACGATCCGTCCTCCAAGCACAATAATCTGTTGCCTGCAACCAAGACACACCTACAACAGGATAATTTGCCCATGCAGGATGACGAAAATAATAATCAACCATAGGCTCATTATAGGTAAGTTTTGTCCTCCATACTAATGTATCCGGCAACTGCTTTTGATAATATTCAGGATAATCAGTATAAACTCTTGCCAACCAATATAAATACTCTCTGTAATCTTGATTGGTTACCTCACACTCATCCATGTAGAAAGACGAAACCGTTACCTTACGAGGTTGATTATCCCATTCATAACGTACATTATCAGTAGTTCTGCCCATAATGAAAGCACCGCCTTCTATGAATGACATTCCCGGAGGCGTCGCCATTTCGGTATTCTTTGCCGATTCAAATCCTCCCCATTTCGGATCATCATAATTCCATCCCGTTTTTTTAGATTGATTCTTATTCCCGCAACCTGCAAGTAACAACACAACGGAAACTCCGAATACAACTTTACTTAATGACACTATGGTTCTCATATCTGTATTTGTATTTTTTATAATCGTAAAACAATCTTACATTCTATATAACTGTCATCACCCTATATTACGCAAAATATGCCGTTTTTGTTACAATTTTCCTTCTTAGAAGGACGGACATTTTATAGCACGTATCTTTTTATGTTTCTCCGGACAAGGGAATTTTGCTCCTAAGGTAATTTCGTGCGCACCTCCGGAAACATTTGATAATGAAGACACG
>JAFUYA010000115.1 GCA_017477025.1 Bacteroidales bacterium
ATTTTTTCTATTGCTTCTGATTTTAACAATTCTTCTTTTTCTTGAACTGTATAAGGTTTTCTTTTCATTTTTACCTCCTTATATATTAAAACCCTAAAACTAGGTTTTTTATCTTGTCTAGTTTTAGGGTTTCAGTTCAAACTTTCGGCTTATTAATATTTCTTCATAAACTTTTCCCCAATTTTCAAAATGGCTTGTATTGCATATGTATCAATAATTATAAGCCGTTTTTATGCTTTTTGAGATAACGTATTTAGTGCGTTTGCTGTGAGAAATTTCCCCGACTGCAAATTTTGGGATCTTCTACCAGAGTAATTTATAAATATAATAAAATTTATGGCGGATTTGCTTATAAATGTACCTATTATATACAAACACAAATTCCGTCAATACCGCTTAATATTTCTTCGTAATATTTATGACAATTTTTTAAATTGGCTTTAAAACAAGAAATAACAAATATTACAATGGGATATTTTTTAATATTTCCGAAAATAACTTTCTTATTATTACTGCATTTCAATTTAAAAAATTGGCAAGAAATTTATGTACGAATGTTAAGCGGGGTTTAAATTTCAAAACAAGCAATTTAAAATTAAAATATTTATGGGAACAAATAAAGACAAAACAAATATATGGATAAATATACAAGAAGCTTCCGGCATATTGGGTTTGAGTGAGCAAACACTTAAAAAACAATGCCGCAGGGGCGAATTTGTATTTAAAATTGTCAAAAAAGGGAAACGTGCGAACTATTTTATTATGCTAAAATCAATGCCTGATTTCGCTCAAGATAAGTATCTTGGCGAAACAGATATTGAAGCAAAATACTCAGAAGCTCCAAGTTGGGCAAAACAACAGGCTGAAAAATATGTGAGAATATTGGATGCTTCCGCAGGTCTAAAAGGCAAAGAACTGGAAGAATTTGTTGTTAATTGGAATAATAACGAAGATGAAGAATACACAACATCTTATCCCTCAATTATCAAAATGCGAAGAAGATATTTCAGATATGGTGTTGCAGGGTTATTATCAAAACACGGACAACATTTAACAGGTTCATCTGTTCCTGATGATTATTTTAACTATTTTAAAGATTTATACCTTATTGAAGGCGGCCCATCATTAAGGTCTTGTTGTGATTTAACTCTTGGTTATGCAATTAGAGAACTTGGAGCAGATAGAAATAAATTCCCAAGTTTTATGGCATTTAAGCGCAGATTGGATAAAGAAATCCCGGAACAAAGTATTTTTCTTGCAAGAAACGGACAAGCTGCTTGGAACCGGAAATACAATAACTATATTGATAGAGATTATTCAAATATACTCTGTAATCAGGTTTGGGTATCAGATCACGCACAGATTGATGTCGCTTGCTATGATGAAAATAATAAAGTAGTTTTCCCTTGGGTTACTGTTTGGAGAGATTATAAGTCTGGCAAATGGCTTGGGTGGATTTTACAAACGGGGAATCCTAATTCTGATTTAATATTTCAATCTTTTTATTATGCAGTAGAAGAATTTGGTCTGCCTAAAGACGTTATTATTGATAACGGAAAAGATTATCGTTCAAAAGATTTTGCAGGAGGGAGAAAGAATTTTAAAATCGAAACAAATAAAAATAAAACCTCCGCAATGCTTAAAGAATTGAATGTTAATGTGCATTTTGCCTTGCCTTACAATGCACAAACTAAACCTGTTGAAAGAGATTTTCTAAAAATAAAAGAACTTTTATCCAAACATTGTGTTGGGTATCGTGGCGGAAACGTTATTGAAAGACCTGCAAAACTTGCGAAAGAAATCAAAGACGGCAAGATTATGAAATTTAAAGATTTTAAAGAAATCTTTGATAAAACAATTATCAATATTTTGAATAAAAGACTGTCAAATGGTAAAAATCTCAACGGAAGATGCCCTGATGATTTATTTTATGAAGAGTATAAAGAAAAAATTGTAACATCAAAAGATGCACTAAAATTATTCTGCTCCCGAACTTCAAAAGATTATACTATCGGCAGAAACGGAATAAAAGACGGGAAATTCCAAACTACATATTGGGCAGACTGGATGATTCATAAAAAAGGGATGAAAGTTTACATGCGCCGTGATATAAAAAATTTTAAATATGCGTGGATATTTGATGCAGAAAATGATGAATTTTTAGGAAAAGCGGAAGCTGTTAAATCCGTTGCAGCACTTTATGCTCCTGAAGTTTCAAAAGAAGAATTTGAAGCGGCTGTAGCAACTAAAAAACGTAATATTAAAATTGCAAAAGCGTATATCAAGCAAAATAAAGAAATATCCGCAATGGAAAAATATCAAAATTACGAAACAGCTTATCAGAGTGTAGAAAGAGAATATAAAAAGCCGATTAAAGTCTCAAAAATTGCAAATACCAGCATGGATAAAGCCATTCAAAAGAATAAGGATATGGAAAATTTTGGCAAAGCAGATTTATCAATATTTTTGCCTGAAGAAGAAAGAAAATTTTATCATTGGGAAACAGAAAAGTATTTGGATGAGCCGGAAGAAGAGTTATACTTGTGGGAAACGGACAGAAAAATTGCAGAACAACAGAAAAAACTGGGTTGCGGATAAATGAAAAGAGATAAGTTTTTTAATGTTGCAGAAAAAATGTATGTTGAGCAGTTTATAACTGAAGAAGAAATTGCCCGCAGAATAGGAGTATGTGATAGAACAATAAGACGTTGGAAGACTCTTGGTGATTGGGGAATAAAACGTGACGGATTTTTAAAAGCAAATACTATTTCAAAAGATACAATGTATACTCTTGCCAAAAAGATGCTTGACGATTTTCTTGAAGATATGGATAATCACCTTTCAGTTGATCCTTCAAGAATAAATATTTTCATAAATTTAACAAATGAAGTAATAAAAAAAGAATATAAACCAAGTTATAGCAAGGAAGAATTTCTGAAAATAGCATTTCAGGTTTTTGATATTGATAAAGAAATTGATTTAGATTTTCAAAATATGATGTTGGAAGATTGGGATTAAATGTTGTTCAAAAGGTGTTCAAAAACGATTTTAAAGCCGATTAAATGTAATTCGGGTATAAATCCTTATAAAACTTATTTTATGCTAAAATAAGCACAGAATGGTGGAAGTAAAAACAAAGTTTCAATCAAAATATTCTGCAATTGTTGAGGCTAATCGTCTTGAAAGTCTTGCTGACGATAAAAACTTCCTGCCCGTTTATGCATCTTCTAATGCTAAAATTTATCCGTATCAGATTATGGCGGCACGATTTGCTCTTCGTTCCGATTATTTGAAGGGGTGTATTTTATGTGACGAAGCATCTTTAGGTAAAACCTACGAGGCACTTTTGGTTGCTTGCCAAAAATGGTACGAGGGAAAACCTAATATTCTTGTGATCCTGCCTCCGAACCTCGTTCCTCAATGGAAACGAAAATTAGAAAAAGACTTCCCGACCGTTCCGTTTGTGTTTTGGAATAATTCAAAAACTCTGCCCGATGAAGTCGGAATTATTATTACAACTTACGACATCGCAACAAGACACGCACTTGCAGTTAAAGAACGAGAATGGGATCTTGTAATCTTTGACGAAGCCGATATTTTATCAAAGCCTGATAATAAAATGGTGCAAACTCTAAAAGATGCGGTCGGAAATGCTTATAAATTACTCCTGACACCGACTCCTATCACTATGAGCATTATGGATATTTATTGGCTTATTCATTTTATTGATGAGAGCGTTTTGCCTGATGCAGACTGGTTTTATAAACGATATTTCAGATAGCCTGAAAGATACAAAGAACTTACAGAGTGGGTTTCGCAGTTTTGTTTCAGGACTTTGAAAGTTTAAACAACTGATTATGTAAACTTCACACGCAGAATTCCGATTACGGTTGATTATGAGCTATCAAAGGATGAGAAACTTATTTATAAATTAGTTTCTGCTTATATTTTATCTGATGACAAAGCGGCATATCCTGAAATGGATAGTTACAATTTGAATTTATTATTTTTCAAATCTCTTTCATCATCGCCAAGAGCATTTTCAAACATTCTTGACGGTGCGATAAAAAGGACTTACGGACACGAAAAAGCCGTATTGGAAGAAATACAAAAACTCACCGATGATATTCATATAAATTCAAAGACGGCAGAACTTTTGAA
>JAFUYA010000116.1 GCA_017477025.1 Bacteroidales bacterium
AAAAACGGCGTCATCACTTCCATTTCTACATCGGGACTAAGAGGTAAGTTGGCAGATGCAATATCCAGAGGTTTGATGAATGAACCTGTCGTATTCCGTTCTCACGGAGGCAGAGGAAGTGCAGTAAAAAACGGGGATGAACATATTAATGTGGCGTTCATTGGAGCAAGTTCGTCCGATCCTTTGGGAAACGCTTGCGGTTTTTCAAGAAGTGAAAACGCAAAAAGTATTTGCGGTTCCCTCGGTTATGCTATTCCTGATGCACACAATGCAGATAAGGTTGTCATTCTAACGGATGATTTGGTAGCATACCCTAATACACCTGCATCCATCAGCGAAAGTTATGTTGATTATGTAGTGGAAGTAGAGAGTGTCGGAGATTCTTCCAAAATAGCAAGCGGAGCAATACGTGATACAAAGAATCCGAGAGATATTTTATTAGCTAAACAAGCTGCCAAAGTTATTATTAACGGAGGTTATTTCAAAGACGGTTTTTCAATTCAAACCGGTTCGGGCGGAGCATCATTGGCTGCTGTAAAATATATCAGGGAAAGCATGATTGAACAGGGTATCAAGGCTTCATTTGCATTGGGAGGTATCACTGCTCACATGGTCAAGATGTTTGAGGAAGGATTAATAGAAAAACTCATCGATGTTCAATCCTTTGACAGAGTTGCTGCCGAAAGTATCAGGGATCATGAAATGCATAAAGAGGCTTCTGCTAATGAGTATGCAAGTAAAGATGAAGCAGGTAGTGCTACTCACTATTTGGATATGGTCATTCTAAGTGCTTTGGAAGTCGATGTAAATTTCAATGTAAATGTATTGGTAGGTTCTGACGGTATTATCAGAGGAGCAATAGGCGGTCATCAGGATACTGCTGAGGACGCAGCTTTATCAATTATTGTTTGTCCTCTGTTAAGAGGCAGAATACCATGTGTTGTTGATGAAGTAACAACATTAATAACTCCTGGTTCAAGTGTTGACGTTATTGTTACAGAATACGGTATTGCTGTCAATCCGAGAAGACCTGAAATAAAAGAACGATTGATTAAAGCCGGTCTGAACATTGTTGATATTCACGATTTGGCAAAGAAAGCCAAATCCATAATAGGAGATGCTGACCCTCTACCATTCGGGGACAAAGTCGTTGGAGTTGTCATGAACAGAGACGGCAGTGTCTTGGACGTAATTAAAAATATAGCTGAATAAAATAAGAACAAAATTTCTTTAAGGTTGGTTAAAGCATTTTTAAGCATCGTAGTGAAATTAAAAATCTTTAATCAGCCTTGAAGTTATTTTGTTTTCCCTCTTCAAAATACACACTATGCACATCACATTGGATGAATTACTTTTAAGTCGTGATAACAGAAAGAAACTACAAGAAGAATTATTGCGACAGTTTAATGATAAGACCCTTATCTGTCTTACGGTTGTCATGCCGGGTAATATCAAACGTAACAGTCATTCATTGACAATTGCAAAAGCCGCTGTCAAAGAGTTGGAAAATAGTTTCTTTAACCACATAATTTATTCACAACACAGGGATTTATATACAGGTTATGAGTACTATCTGGTAACGGATATTGACAAAATGGAGAGTAAGAAGATATGTTGTCAAATAGAGACGGAACATCCGTTAGGGAGGTTATTTGATATTGATGTAATCAACTCGAACGGTATTCCAATTCAACGTGAAGAAGTCGGTTACGGTAAAAGAAAATGCTTAATTTGTGACAACGAAGCAAGATATTGTATGCGTAATTTCACACACAGTCAGGAAGAAATTGCTTCTGAGATTGACAGAATAATTGATGCATACAATCATCTGCAAAATAAAAACACCTGTATCCGATAATAACAGAGTATTACTGCCCGATCCGAAAACCATTCATTATTAATCAATGTAGAAATATAAAAAAACAATGTACTCCGAATACGAGATAAGAGCTATACCTTTAAGTGTAAAATCTATGCGAAAGAAAGTGGAGATTTTCCTTAATAACAATGGCTTACGATTAGATGACACAGATTATTATGCCGGAATATTCCGATTGGAAGAAGATGATATTTTAGCATGCGGCGGATTGACAGGCAATTTGATAAAATGCATTGCCGTCAGTGATGAAATGCATGGTAACGGATTAAGTAACAGATTAATATCTCATTTGATAAGCGTTGCTAATGCGAATAACCATCGAACAATCAGGGTATTTACCAAACCAAGCAACAAAGATATATTTACTTCTTTAGGATTCAATGTATTAGCCTGTTCCGATAAAGCAATACTATTGGAAAATAACTCATCCGATTTAAACAACTACTTAAATTATTTGCAGAACAACAGAAAAGACGGTATAAACGGTTGCATAGTAATGAATTGTAATCCATTCACCTTAGGACATCGCTATCTGATTGAGCAGGCAAGTAAAACGGTTGATAATTTGTATATCATACCCGTTAAAGAGGATGTCTCGACATTTACGTATTCGGAACGTAAAGAAATGATTGAATCGGGTGTTAAGGATATTAAAAACGTAATTGTCCTGGAAGGCTCGGACTATGCCGTATCGCAAACCACTTTCCCTACATATTTTATTAAAAATCTTAATGATACAACAGATACTCATATAACATTGGACTTGGATATTTTCGTAAAATATATCGCACCTGCGTTGAATGCAAAATACCGTTTTGCAGGAAGTGAGCCGACAGACTTATTGACAAGAAGATACAATGAATTACTTGAACGATTACTTGAACCGAATGGTATAAATGTCAGAGTAATACCCCGATTGGAGCAGTCTGACGGAGTAATAAGTGCCTCTCGGGTCAGACAACATTTGAAAGAAAAGTCCCTGCGTAAAGCATCTGAATCAGTTCCCTATTCTACCCTGCCTTATCTGCTATCCTTACTCTGTGTCAATTCTTTGCAAGAAGAATTGGACACAACCCCCAAACCGGGCTTGGTAGATAAATCCGATTCAGGCTCACACAAAGATATGGACTATAACTTGATGCAACAAAGCATTAAAACATTGCGTCCTTATTTTACAAAACTTGCCGTTTCCGGCTACAACAAAAACTTACTTTCCGTAGCAGAAATTAAGAAAATAGGAATGGATGCGGAAAAAGCAATGTTTCAAACAACTAACGGAGTAAATACGCATAAAGGAGCATTATTTTCTCTCGGACTTACTACAATATGTGCCGCTCATTTGATGTATATCTACAACGAAATCAGCGAAGAAAATCTGCAATCCTGTATATCCATGCTGGCTGACAGATGGCCGCAACCCGAAAATACTCACGGCGATAAGGTTTTGCAACAAAACAAAATAAAAGGTGCTTTATACAATGCCGTTGAAGGATATAAAGAGTTATTTGAAATATGGATGCCGTATTATACTCAAAATAAGGATGACGAATATTGCTTACATAAGTTGCTGCTATTAATAATGAGCAGCTTGGATGACACAAATGTATATTATCGAAAAGATTCTCTGACCGTAGAAAAAGTAAAATGGCAGGCAAAAGAATTATTTGAAAATTTTGACATTGACAACTTACGACAACTGAATACAGAATATATCAAGGAGAATATTTCGTCAGGAGGGGCTGCGGATATGCTGTCTTTAACATTACTGATATACTCTTTCGTACATTAATTTACAAATGCAAACGCAATATGTCAATTCCTATACCATCTTGATTAAGACGGTAATCATAACATATTATACTTTATTCAGAAAATACTTATTGCTTTTGTAAAACAATGAATTTCCAGATTCTGCACTCTGTTCGTAAAACAATACACTTTATGGGAATAAATCAATATCAGCAATTAAAAACAAATAGAAAACAAATCCGAACGCTGTATTATCCGATATAATGGTTAGCAAAAAAACATCCTTTATATAATGATTATTTTCTGTAAAATTGTTAATGATTTCTGCGAAAATCATAGTGTTTTTTCAGATGATGTTAAACAAGATAATTTTCTCTTGAAAATCGAGTTTGACAAACAAAAAAAAATACATTTTTTTTTGCAATTCAAACTGTTATATTGAATGTCAATACCACAATGAGCCTTGTGAATTTTCTCCAGTAATTAACATTTATTAGTTGAAAACTTTGTATTGGAACATTTGCTCACTCTGACGATAATTTCTAATTTTGCACCGATAAAAAATTGTATTTTTATGCGACAATTAAAGATAACAAAATCTATCACGAATAGAAACGACAATTCTTTATATCAATATTTACAGGATATAAGTAAGGAACCTCTTATAACTGCAGATGAAGAAGTCGTACTGGCTCAAAGAATCAAAAACGGTGATAAGAAAGCTTTGATGAAACTTGTAAACAGTAACTTGCGTTTTGTTGTCTCTGTTGCAAAACAATACCAAAATCAAGGACTTCCTTTGCAAGACCTGATCAATGAAGGTAATTTAGGACTGATAAAAGCTGCGGAAAGATTTGACGAAACAAGAGGATTCAAATTTATTTCTTTTGCCGTTTGGTGGATAAGACAAAGTATTCTTCAAGCGATTGCCGAACAGAGCAGAATGGTTCGTTTGCCTTTGCACCAGGTAGGTATGCTTAATCGTGTAAATAAGGAAAAAGCCAGACTGGAACAATTGTACGAACGACCTCCTTCGGTAGAAGAATTATCCGTATCACTTGGTGTTTCCAAAGAAAAACTAATGGAAACCGTAACTGCAGGAACTAACACTTTGAGTGTTGATGCTCCTTTGATACAGGATGAAGAAATGACGATGATAGATACCATTGAGCAGGATAGTGTTGCCGATACGGACGATATTGTCATGAAGGAGTCTTTGGTTGATGACATTGCTGACGTTTTATCCACACTCAACGATATGGAACGCGGTATTATCTACCAATTTTTCGGTTTAGGACAACAACGAAGTCTGACCTTGGACGAGATTGCGGAAAGAAACAATATAACAAGAGAAAGAGTACGCAAGATAAAGGAAAGAGCACTGACAAGACTGCGAAAAAACGAGAAAACACAAAAATTAGCAAAGTACTTATGTCAGTAAACAATACTTATATTGTATCAGCGAGAAAATACCGTCCTGCAACTTTTGAAAGCGTTGTAGGACAAAAGCACATTACTTCGACCTTACAAAATGCTATTGCCTCTAATCAACTTGCTCAAGCATTCTTGTTCTGCGGTCCGCGAGGCGTAGGGAAAACGACTTGTGCAAGAATTCTTGCTAAAACTATAAATTGCACTGATATAACTCCGAATATTGAAGCATGCGACAAATGTGAAAGTTGCACTTCATTCAATAATAACGCATCTCTTAATATTATTGAGTTGGATGCTGCAAGTAACAACGGGGTTGATGACATAAGAGAACTTGTTCAGCAGATTAATGTCCCGCCGATGAACGGAAAATATAAAGTTTATATCATTGACGAGGTGCATATGTTATCAACTGCGGCTTTCAATGCCTTTCTAAAGACTTTGGAAGAGCCTCCTAAATATGCTAAATTCATCCTTGCTACCACGGAAAAGCACAAAATACTGCCGACAATATTATCACGATGTCAGATTTTTGATTTTCACCGTATAACCGTAAAGGACATATCCGATCATTTGGAGCATATATGCCGAAAGGAAAGTGTACAATTTGAAAAAGAAGCTTTAGACGTCATTGCGGAAAAAGCAGACGGCGGATTGAGAGATGCTTTGAGTATGTTTGATCTTATGGTATCTTTCACAAACGGTAACTTGACGTATAAGGATGTTATTGAATCTCTGAACATTCTTGATTACGACTACTTTTTCAAATTCGTTGACTGCATGCTCAACAAGGATATATCCTCATCTCTATTGTTGTTTGATGAAGTTTTGTCTAAAGGATTTCAAGGTGATACTTTTATTGACGGATTAAGTAATCATATACGCAACTTATTAGTAAGTAAGGATGCACAAACCGTAAGACTCTTGAATGTTCCCGTTACAACTCAGCAACGTTATTTGACACAATCACAAAATACTTCCACCGTTTTTCTGCTGAATGCTCTTAATTTTGCAAACACTTCAGCAATGGAGTATAAGAGTGCTAACAATAAGCGTCTGTG
>JAFUYA010000117.1 GCA_017477025.1 Bacteroidales bacterium
ATGAACGAAGTTAGGGTTTGATTGCTTTCTTTTGAGGAAAGAATATTGATATTTCTCGCCTTGGCTGAAACTATTCCCGCCGTAACGGTAGAAGTTAAGTTGAAAGGATTTCCTACTGCCAACACCCACTGACCGATACGTACTTCGTCCGAATTTCCGTACTCGACAGCCTGCAGATTTGAAGCCTCAATTTTGATAACAGCCAAATCGTTATTTGCATCCGTACCTATTATGCGTGCATTGTATTCTCTACGGTCGTTAAGTGTAACAGTAATGGAATCAGCATCGGCAACTACGTGATTATTGGTAACTATGTAACCGTCGGAAGAGACAATTACTCCCGAACCTGAAGTTTGATAGGTTTGAATACGCGGTTGTCTGTTTCTTCCAGAGAACATGCTGAACGGATCAATTGAAAAAAACTGAGAAAAGAAGTCATTGTTGAAAAAATCATCGAAATAGGTTGCTTCCTGATGATAAACGCAGCGAATATATACGACTGAATGTACGCTTTTTTCTGCTGCAAAAGTAAAATCCTGTGATCTTAAGTTGCCTGACAATGATACGATTGCAAGCAATACCAACAAAAATGTCTTTTTCATGGTGTTTAAGAATTTTTAAGTTACTGATAAATAACGAAACTTTTATGAAAATCTTGTTTTTATTAGTGAAAAAAATCTGAGAAATATGTTCTTAATACAGTATATATTATTAACTAAGTGCTATTTAGATATTGTTTATTTTTTGTTTAAACATGAGAGAATTTTGTATCAGTATATAAGCAGAAAAATTTAAATCGGATGAAAAATAAGAGCAGATACTGTAAAACGAAATATAAGATTTTTAAATTTATTTGTTTTAATTAGTCAATGATAAAAAAAATACTTAACTTTGCAATCTGATTATATGATATGACGGCAGGAAAGTTTATAAAAAAAATCCTCAAACGTATCGGGCAGATATTATTAGGAGTTTTCATATTTGTCTGGATTGTTGTGGCGTTTATTAATACTACGCCAGTGCAGTCTTTTTTAGCGGCAAAGGTTGCAGATTATTTCTCTAAAGAGTGGAATACCGAAGTCCGTATCGGAGCTTTAAGCGTTACGCCTTTTATAAACGCAGGAATAAAAGATATATATGTTGAGGATTTGAATAAAGACACATTGCTTTATGCTTCATATGTAGAGGCCAATTTGGGAAGCATTCCTTCGGGTAATCATGTTGTCGTATCAAATGTGAAATTGGATGGTGCCGTGTGTCATCTGTCTTCAAAGAACAAGCAGTTTAATTTTCAGTTTATAATAGATTATTTCGCATCCTCTGAAAAAAAAGAGAAAAAACCGTCGAAACCTTTCATATTAGAGGTGAAGAAGGTAACGTTGAATAATATTGATTTCGCATTATCCGATTATGACAAACAGGATCCGATAATTGACGGAATGTTTGCCACCAATAAAATCGTTTGTAATGATATTAACTTGAGAGCAAAAGACTTTCGTATGAAAGGTACGGATATGAGTGCCGTGATTGAACATTTGAGTACAAAAGAACGTTCAGGTATTGCACTGAATGAGTTTAAAGGAAAAGTAAAGTTCTCTGAAAAGGGAATTGATCTTCGAGAAGCGGTGCTTAAGACGGATGATTCATTCTTGGATTTTGATGCATCCTTGTCAATGGAGGGATTTCATACATACTCGCATTTTGTTGATTCGGTATATTGCACTTTAAGTATGCACAACGGCTCATACGCAGGCTTAAAAGATGCATGTTATTGGAGTGAAAGGGTAAAAGATGCAACGCAGAAGGTTTATTTAACCTGTGATGTTCGGGGAACAATAAGCGATATGACAATAGATTATTTCGATTTGCAGACTTCCCAAACTCACGTCAATACAGACGGACGTATTTACGGGCTTACTGATGTTGATAATACAGTTTTTGATTTACGGATAGGAGATATAACTACTTCAATTGAAGATTATAATACGTTTTCTTTGGGAACTCTTGTACCGGAAATGAATTTGCCTCATATACTTTCAAATTTGGGAGTTGTAAATATCAACGGAGTTTTTAACGGTAAGATGTCAGATTTCTCGTCTTCGCTTGCAGTCGTGACGGATTTAGGTTCTGTGGATTTAGTTGCAACTGCAGAATCTTATGGCGAAAGTTTAACGAAATATTCTGCAGATATATCTTCTCCGCGTATCAATGTAGGTCGTTTATTGGATAATTCCATATTGGGAAATACGATGTTGGATGCACATGCTGAAATTTTGGGAACAGACCCTGAGAATATGCAGGGCAGTCTTTCGGCTAATATGCGAAATTGTTATTTTAAGGGTAATAATTACAATGATATATCGGTGCAGGGAAATATTGACGGTTATGATATACGGGCTAAAGCTGATATTTATGATGAATTGGTGAATTTTGAGGGTGATTGTTTTGTCAATTATGAAGGACAACCTACAATCTCTCTTGATGCTGCAGTTGCACATCTTGACTTACACAAAATGAATATAATGTCTTTTGCCGATACTTCCGCAATTGTTACTGCAAAGATTAAAGGGAGAGTCGATAATTTTGATTTGGAGCATTTGAATTGTGATATATCTTTGGCGGATATTAATGTCAAAACATTGACTCGTACCTATAATATGAACAATATTAATTTAGTTGCCTTTGAAACTGATTCCGTGAATACAATCAGGCTTAACAGCGATATAATTGATGCGGATATTAATGGTAAATATACATTTGCATCCATAACGGAAGATATCAACTATTTATTGAGTTCATATATTCCTGATTTCTCATCAGTAGTATCCGATTCACAAGATGAAAATAACGGGAAAAAGATTGAAACTAACTCTAATAAATCGAAAAGTAAGAATGATGTAAGAAAAATGGCGGAAGACATCAGAGATTTTAAGTATTTTGCCAAATCTGATATAGGATTTACGGCAAAAGTTAAAGATATTGATATAATACGTTCTTTATTTGACTTGAATGTGAATGTTCCGCAGCAAATAGAGTTGAATGGTAAAATAAATGCCGATACACTCCTGTATTGTAATGTAAATGCTCCCGAAGTTTATTATTCGGAAATGAAGATAGAAGGTACTCGATTGGGTATCTATACTGCAGATGATAAACTTAATTTGAATCTGGATATAGATGAGTTTGCTTTGTCCGATTCTATGGCATTCAGGGATATATTTTTGCAAAGTGAAGTGGATTCTTCCGCACTGGATCTTGTTGCTTCATTGAGTAAAAGCGGTGATTTTTCAACAAATGCACAAATAGAACTCAATACAGTGATAGATGAGAAAGGATTACAGGGAAGTTTTTATAATACATTCTTTACTATTCAGGGAACCAAGATAAGTTTTAACAATAATCATGTAATAGGTATCCTCAATAAGAATATTTCCGTAATGAACCTTATACTTTCCTCATCCAACAGCAGTATTGTAATTGACGGAAAAGTCAGTGATAACGATGCATTGGTATGTACGTTTGATAATGTTGATTTATCTTTGGCTAATCCTTTTATTGAACCTATGGGAATGACTGTTAAAGGAATCCTTAACAGAGAAGTTATACTTAAAAATATACTTCAGTCTCCGACATTTACCTCTGACTTGGAAATTGATGAACTTGCTTTCAATGACGTTTATTTAGGCAAAGCCTGGTTAAATGTTGATAACAATATTTCTCCCGATGTATTTGCTACAAATATAAAGTTCTTGCATCAGACAAAAGGCAAAGAGGTTGTTCCTTTACAATTGTTGGGAACGATTTCTCCTAAGGAAGAACGGAACCAATTGGATCTGAATCTTAGTATGCAGAATTTTTCTCTTGCTATCATTAAAACATTCATTGCTTCATTTGCATCTGATGTTGAAGGCTCATTATCCTGCGATGATCTGAAAATTAAAGGTAAAATGACTTCTCCAGATATAGAAGGTCAGATTCATTGTAATGATGTTGCCCTCAGAGTAAATATGCTCAATACAAAATATTGGTTAAATGATGATATTGCAATTCATAACAATAGAATATTGTTCAATGACTTTATGTTAAAAGATCAACAAGGAAACAAAATAACGATAAACGGGAATATTACTCATCATGATTTCGCAGCATTTGATATAAATCTTAATGCAGTTGCTGATAAAATAAAAATACTGGATACCAAATCCACAAGTGGAGAAATGTATTACGGAACGGCCTATGCGTCTGCTAATGTAAACATAATAGGTGACAGTAATATGATAAGTATTTCGGGAAGTGCAAAGACAGAGCCGGGGACTTCTCTGACGGTTCCGGTAACAAGTAAAGAAAGTGCGTTGGAAAATGATTTTATAACTTTTGTTGATGTTAATCAGCATTCGGATAGTTCATACCTTTCTGCGGATAACAAGGAAGAAGACAAAAGTATCGGTTATAGTATAGATTTGGATTTAAACGTTAATCCTAATGCCAAACTCTATATACCTATGGACTTTACACAGTTGAAAGGAGATTTGGCTGCTGCAGGAAATGGTGATTTAAAGATTGCAATGAATTCGGACGGCAAGTTTTCTATGATTGGAGAGGTGGCTATAGACAACGGTACTTTCGGATTCAATATTATGGATGTTATGGAGAAAAAGTTTATACTTCAACAGGGAGGAACACTAACTTGGAACGGAGAACCGGCAGGTGGTATATTAGATGTTTCTGCAATTTATAAAACAAAAGCATCTTTGTCTACACTTTTGGGTAATGAATATTCTAAACCCGTTGATGTAGAAAGTATAATTCGTTTGAGTGGAGTTATGACTAATCCGCAACCGTCATTTGATATTAATCTGCCAAATACGGATGAGCAAACAGCCGAACAAGTATTCATGTATATTGACAGAAGTAATGAGAAAACAATGTTGGAACAAACAGCAAGTCTTCTTCTGACAAACCAGTTTTATTTTTCACAAGGCGGATACGAAACAACGGCACTTCAATCAGGAGTAACCTCCTCGGTAATGGGAGTAGCCTTTTCTCAATTATCAGGTATCATCAACAATATGGTTAAGATTGTGGATATAGATCTTAATTATACAACTGCAGGATCAGGGACTGCAACCTCTGATCAAGTTAATGCTGCTTTTTCAAAAACTTTCGGTAAATGGACTGCAGAATTGAATACGTCTTTCGGAGGTACTTCACAAGAAGCAACTACCAATGACGGTTCTCAAATTATAGGAGATGTTTCATTGAAGTATAAATATAATGATAATCTTAATTTTGAAGCATTCAATCATTCTAATGCCAATGATTTTACAAAATATAATATTTCGCCTTATACACAAGGAGCAAGACTTACTTATAAAAAAGAATACGAAAAGGTTGCTGACATTTTTAAACGCAAACGTAGGAAAGAGATTAATAAAAAATAAATAACTGTAGATTCTTTGTTTGGGGAAGAAATTATAAGATTAAGATAGTAGTCGTTATACATACTAAGTATAATAGTATTAGAAAAGAAAGATTTTTGGCGTTCAGCAGTTTTGATAATATGTTGATACATGGTCTTGTAAAATAATTGAAAAACGAATAACAAAAACTAAAATTAATAACATAAAAACTAAAGACTATGAAGAAAATAGTATTAAGTGTTCTTATGAGTATATATGCTTTGATGCCTATAGTAAGAGCAGATGAAGGAATGTGGCTTCTAATGTTCTTGGATCAGCAGACTTATAAGGATATGAAAGCAAAAGGTTTGAAACTTTCAGCAAAACAAATTTATGACATCAATAACGCTTCTTTGAAAGATGCAATTATTCAATTCGGAAGGGGATGTACAGGTGAGATTGTTTCCGATCAAGGTTTGATTTTGACCAATCATCATTGCGGTTATTCTTCTATTCAATCACATTCTACGGTAGATCATGATTATTTATCCAACGGTTTTTGGGCATATAACAAGAGTGAAGAGCTTCCTACTCCGGGATTAACTGCAAAGTTTTTCATTCGTATGGAAGATGTAACTAAAGAAGTACTTTCAGGAGTCAATGATCAAACATCGGAATCGGATAGAAGAGAAATTGTACGTAAAAATTCAAAAAAAATAGTTGAGCGTGTAACAAAAGATAATACTTATACAGCAGAGGTTGCCACTATGTTTAACGGCAATCAGTATATTTTGTTCGTTTACCAAGTGTATAAGGATGTACGTCTTGTAGGAGCTCCGCCTTCTTCTATAGGTAAGTTCGGTTCGGATACGGATAATTGGATGTGGCCTCGTCATACATGTGATTTTTCTGTTTTTCGTGTATATGCAGATAAAAATGGAAATCCGGCAGAATATTCCGCTTCAAATGTACCTTTAAAACCAAAACATTTTCTACCAATCTCTCTAAAAGGAATCCAAAATAATGATTTTGCAATGATAATAGGTTATCCGGGTACAACGGATCGTTTCTTACCTTCAGCAGGAGTAAAGCAGGCTATGGAAATATATAATCCTTCGGTTGTAACTGCTCGTCAGGCTTTGAGAGATGTTATGGATAAAGATATGAAAGCTGATGTAAGAGTGAGAATTCAGTATGCTGCCAAGTTCGCATCACTTTCTAATTATTGGAAATTCTATATCGGCCAGACTAAATGTCTTAAAAATCTTAATGTTTATGACACTAAAAAAGAATTAGAGCAACGTTTTGATTCTTGGATAAAGGCAGATAAGAGCGGAGAAAGACAAAGAATTTACGGTTCCGTACTTAAAGATATTACTGAGTATTATGAGAAAACTTCGGAATATGATTATTTGCGTGTTTATACGAATGAAGCCATTTTAAGAGGATCTTCCGTTTTTGCCATTACAAGATACATTAAGCCGTTAGTTGATATGGCAGATGGTGGAAATGTAAGTGATGACGAATGGATAAAACGTAATGAGCAAATGAAAGCTGCGGTTGACGGAGTATTTAAAGACTATAATGAATCTACTGAAGAAAGATTGTTGGCCGCAGGTTTGGATGTATATTTCCGTAATGTGCCTATGCATCTACAGGGAGAAGATTTTCTTACATTTGCATTTAAAAATAGTTATAATTTTAAAGAGATTGCTGCTGATATTTTTAGAAATTCAGTTTTGACTAATCAGCGTCGATTTGAACTTCTTTATGATCACGGAGACATTTCTCAGATCAAGAATGACCCTGCATACATTCTTACGATGCAGTTGCTTAACAATTACAATGATAAAATGCAGAAGATAGCACCTTTAAGAGATAAGTTTAACAGAGCAACACGTTTGTTTGTAAAAGGAGTTATGGAGATGGAAAAGGATAAACATTTTGCTCCTAATGCGAACTCAACCATACGTTATACTTACGGACAAGTTAAGAATTATACGCCTAAAGATGGAGTTACATATAACTATTATACAACATTGGACGGTGTGATAGCAAAAGAGGATAATTCATCTTGGGAATTTAAGATTCCTGCAAAATTGCATCAACTTTGGGAACAGAAAGACTACGGCAGATATGCTGTTAATGGTACTGTTCCTGTAGCATTTATAACTAATAATGATATTACCGGAGGAAATTCAGGCTCTCCTACAATTAATGCTAAAGGAGAATTGATCGGCTTGGCGTTTGACGGTAACTGGGAAGCAATGAGTGGCAATATAGCATTCAATCCTGATATGCAACGTTGTATTTCGGTAGATATTCGTTATGTTTTGTTTATCATTGATAAATTTGCAGGAGCACAGAATTTGATTGATGAGATGAAAATTGTGAAATAATAGTTTTCATGGATGATCATATATGACACTACTTGTTGTAGTGTTATTAATTAAGCAAATATATAACAATACATATTGTATTCAGGGAGTCAAGTATCAATACAAGTATATTGATACTTGACTCTTTATGGGTTATACGAAAAGTCTTATATTGTTTCTAAATTGTATTTGTTATTTTGTTGCAAGTTATTTTCAAACGGATATAATACTTTGATTATGTTGCATTTTCCGATGAGTAGTATTAGAAATTATTATATAGTAAAAAAAGACAGAAATATTGAATATCGTAATTCAAATATTTCTGCCTTAGATTTTTTGTTTTAATCAACAAATTTATGCGTCTATATTTGCATATTTTGCATTCGCTTCAATGAATTCTCTTCTCGGTGCAACGTCATCGCACATCAGCATGGAGAATATCCTGTCTGCTTCTGCCGCGTCATTAATGGTTACATGACGAAGTATTCTGTGTTCAGGGTCCATTGTCGTTGTCCAAAGTTGATCCTCAGTCATCTCACCTAAACCTTTGTAACGCTGAACTTCTACGCCTTCGTTACCTCCCAAATCCGCAATTATCTTTGCTCTTTCCTCATCCGTCCAACAATACTGACGGAAAGACTTGCCTTTTGATATGAGATACAACGGCGGAGTTGCGATATAGACGTGTCCTGCATCAATCAGTTCTCTCATATATCTGAAAAAGAAGGTAAGAATTAAGGCCGCAATATGGGCTCCATCCACATCAGCATCTGTCATAATGATAACCTTATGGTAACGTAACTTTTCCATGTTAAGTGCTTTGGTATCATCAGACGTACCTATGGAAACACCTAATGCAGTGTAAATGTTCTTTATGGATTCCGCATCAAGAACACGGTGTTGCATCACTTTTTCAACATTAAGTATCTTTCCTCGTAACGGAAGTATGGCCTGATGCTCACGATCTCTACCTTGTTTTGCCGTTCCTCCTGCACTATCTCCCTCAACAATGAATAACTCACACTTGCTCGGGTCATTGGAAGAGCAATCTGCCAACTTACCCGGCAAACCAGCAACCCCGAGAATAGTTTGTCTTTGAACAAGTTCGCGTGCTTTACGTGCAGCGTGGCGGGCTTGGGCAGCAAGAATCACTTTATCAACAATGCTTTTTGCTTCTTTAGGATGCTCCTCTAAATAATTGTTAAGTTTTTCCGCAATCATTTGACTGACTGCACTTACAACCTCACTATTTCCAAGTTTAGTCTTTGTCTGTCCTTCAAATTGAGGCTCGGCAACCTTAACGGAGATAACGGCAGTCAAACCTTCCCTGAAATCATCGCCACTTATTTCAAATTTTAACTTTTCAAGCATTTTTTCCTTCTCGGCATAATTCTTAAGCGTACGAGTCATGCCCTGACGGAATCCCTGCAAGTGAGTACCTCCTTCATGAGTGTTAATGTTATTAACATACGAGTGAAGATTTTCCGTAAAAGTAGTATTGTACTGCATTGCAATCTCAATAGGAATACCGTTTCTCTCTCCTTCAATACAAATAGGCTCCGGAGTAATCTTTTCTCTGGAAGCATCCAAATACTGCAAAAAGTCACTGAGCCCGTTTGCCGAGTAAAATTCTTCTGCTTTGGATTTACCGTCTTCATCGGCTTCACGCAAATCCTGAATTGTCAATCGAAGACCTTTATTCAAGAAAGCTAATTCCCGAAGTCTTGCACTGAGAGTGTCATAATTATATATAGTAGTAGTAAATATTTCATCGTCAGGAGTAAATTCAACGGTAGTTCCGCGTTTTTCAGTAGTACCGACTTCTCTTACTGCATAAAGCGGTTTACCTCTCATATATTCCTGTTCATAAACCTTACCGTCCCTGTAAACCGTAACTTTGACATGTTTAGACAAAGCATTAACACAAGAAACACCAACTCCGTGAAGACCACCTGATACTTTGTACGAACCTTTATCAAATTTACCGCCTGCATGCAGGACAGTCATAACGACTTCCAATGCACTGCGATGTTCTTTTTCGTGCATATCAACGGGAATACCTCTTCCGTTGTCTTCAACTCTTATAGAATTGTCTTCAAGTATGGTAACATGAATATCGGTGCAATAACCGGCTAACGCTTCATCAATAGAGTTATCCACAACTTCATAAACCAAATGATGCAATCCGTTGGTATTAACATCTCCGATATACATGGCAGGACGCTTTCTCACCGCTTCCAAGCCTTCCAATACGTTGATATTGGCAGCCGTGTAATTGCTTTGATTAGTATTTGTATCCATTAGTTTTCGTTTGTTTTTTTGAACTGCAAAGTTATGAAAAAATATAAAAACGGCAAAATCTTTTTTCTCACAATTATTTGTTAATAAAAAAGACTGCACAAGCAAGTCGTGCAATCTTTTTTTTGACGGAATTTATATGTAACAAATCTTTTTTTTTATCGTTTCTTTTATTTATTTTCTGGTCCCTTCGTAAAGGAAGTTTATTTGCCTCGTATTTTTATATGTTCCTTCTACGGTTGCAGTTAATTTTCCGTTTGAAATTTTACCGTTTATGGAAGAAATTAAATAGCCCGCATCTGCAAGTTCTCCCTCTTTATCGTATTGAGAAGCGATATTGGCTCCGCTTAAAATGGTATCGCCGTTACTTACAGAGAAACTGACTCCGTCAATTATTATATCTAATTGATGAGGCATCGCAGAAGCGAACTTTACTTTATTCATCTCGATTTTACAAGTATTAGTTTTACTTGTACAGGTGGTCTTTACAACCAAACTGTCCAATTGGAAATTTTCAGGAGTTACAGTCAAATTTCCTACCCACAATGAAGAATTGACCGTATCTTTATTCTTTTTGTTTTCTTCGTTATCATTGCCGCAAGCAGCAAAAGATAAAACAGCGACTGCTATAAGCAGTATTTTCTTTAAGTTATTCATACTCTCCGTTATTTTTTTATATTCCGTCGTTTATGTTTAATTTATTTTTTTCCCGTTATAAGTTACCTTTTTGTTTCCGAAAAAAGTAGAAATGGAAAAATTATCCTTTGTCTTAATGCCGTTGAAATGTGTAACCATGTATTTTTCCTTCGGTTTATCTTTAACATACGGAATCAGATTATTGCCTGATATAAAAGTCTTGTCTCCGTTCGCCGTACGGTTAAGTCCGCGTATCTCGGCATCCACTTTAACCGGCATGAGCCATGCAAACTTCGTGTTAAAAATAGTTCCATCCGCTTTATTTCCGTTTTCTCTTAATTCCAAAATGACGTCATTTCTGGTGTAGTTACCTACGACCATTTTGCCTTTGTAACGTGTTGTTTGGGCAAATAATCCTAAACAGGACACACACATAAACAGATATACAAGAATTTTTATATTTTTCATATCTCTACTTGACTTAACGAAAGTAATATGCGTTTTTTATTCCTTATATTACTTAGTTTTGCGTATTCTTTTTTTTCTTTTTCTTCAAAATAATATCATTTATTATGACAATGGAAATTACAATGATGAAAGAAACTAAGATTGTTATCATTTCAGATGCATGTTCGCGCGGAGTAATCCAAATCTCTTTAACGAGACCTCTGCGTATAAACACCTCCACAGCCGTCCAAAAGATGATAACCGTAGCAATTGCCATACGGATGTTATATCCCCATGCTCCCAATTTTAATTGTTTTTTGAATATGAATATAGATCCTACAAGACACGCAATGGCTGTGAATATCAACAAAGGATTTCTGTCTCCTATAAAGTGAGGATCATAGAAAAACATAAGAAGCAGATAGCAGGACCACATCATAACATTCAACTCAATGCAGGTTACTATGGACGTATGGTGGGTGATAGGTTTTGCAACTATAATATCGCGTTTGTTGCCGAACAATCTTTTCTGGCACCAAATAAGAAAATCGCAACCGCTTCTTATAGAGAAGATATAGATAATCATAAACAATATCCAAAAACCGAAAGTAGCAGGCATAATGACATACTCCGGTTTTGAAAATACAAACAATTCACCCGTTTGTTTTGCAATTTGTGCAAGTTGCTCGGCTTGTTCGAGCGGAAGCATCGTTCCGTCCGAAACCATTGCCATAGTTCCGAAACGTCTTGCATAATAATGCATGCCGAACTCAATCCATCCTGTCCAAATGAACAAACCTCCGAACAATCCGAACAGTGTTTGTTTTGTATCGCCTTTGGCAAAAACGCCCCAAACTGTTAAGATTAAACCAACAAGTCCCATAATGAAAGCGGCTGTATATAATCTTCCGCCCAACAAAAGCTCCATAAGAATCATTAGTGCATGACCCAACGGCATTAAAAACAGCACTAACAAAAAAGATAATATGGATTTTCCCCAAAAAGATTGTTTGCTCATTTTTTTTCTTACTTTGAGATGTTCAATATTTAAATTCTGAAGTGCAAAATTACCTTTTTGTTTTTATATACACAATAACCAATTTTGAGTATTTTAAAACTTCGTAGGAATACATCTTGTATGCAATTATATAAGGATGTATGAATACTCTGAACGGCAAAAACAGGAGAGAAAATGACATAAATTCAAGTTAGGATATGTATTGCGAAACGTTATTTTAAAATCTTTGTAAACAATTGTAAATAAATAATTTAAAAACAGTATGATTTCTTGAATTTTCTTAATGATTTTGTCGAAAATCACAGACATTTCAGACAAAATCACTAACATTTTTTCTGTAAATAATGTTAGTGATTTTGTCTTGCAGTTAAAACTGTTTCTTTTTGTTATACGAAGTCCTGTTTTTCTTTGATACTGACTCTTATATATCCACGCTCAAATCCACAAAGAATGTTCTTCCTGCCGTGGTAGGTGAATTAAAGTAGTATATATCGGGTTTATAGTCGAATAAATTGTCAACGGATAATGCTATCTTTAAGTGTTTGCTGAATCTTTGTGCAAACGATAATTTCCATATCATATAAGACGGATAGGTTACTGAAGTTGAAGCATCTGTCATCGTATTATACTTTTCACTTGTTACACTTGATAATATTCTTGCATTCAAAGCGATGTTGAATCCGTAATGAAAGTTAATTTGTTTGTCATAATCCGTTCTTAAAGTTAAAGAATGCGGACGTGCAGGGGCATACGGGGAGAGGGTTCCCATTTGTTTCACATCTTCTTTGGTATAGCAATAACTTGTTTTCAGATTAAGCCCCATAGGAAACCGTACTTGGAAAGTCAGTTCTGCACCATAGACGTTTATATCCTCAATATTTATATATTGTATGTACTTTCCGTTTCCGTCATTGTCATTTTTGAGAGCGGACGTTGTAATACGGTTTTGTACTATGTTATAATATGCCGATGCTGTCAAGTTGTATATGTCGTAAGTATATTCCGAAGACAGATTGAAGTTGTGAGAGTTTTCGTTCTTTAAGTTTCGATTTCCTCTTATCTTGAAAATACTTGCCATATCGAAATCCATGTATTTTTCTTTTAAAGAAGGGGTACGGAATCCGCTACCGTAACCTGTACGTATGGTCCAATGGTTTTGATGATACCGCAAAGAGAGTTTCGGAGTTAATTGATTGGCGTTACCGTCTGACAAATACTCATAGCGTAAGGCAGCGACAATCTCCAAATATTTGTTAATATTTATGTCGTACTGGGTAAAAACGTCGGCAGTATTTTGTTCTTTTGCTCCGTCTGAAAATTGATAGGAATACAGATAATCATGCATGAAATCTCCTCCTATTGTAAGTGTTTTAGTTTTATCTTTGGAGGATAAGTTGTACAATCCTCTGACGCTGTTTCTTACATTGCTGTAATCTCTTATATCTTTGTCTTCCTGCTTTATGTAATCGCTCTTGTCATATTGGTCAAAATTGTAAGAAATTTCTATATCGTTGAATTCATCAATGTTCCAGTTTCCTTTTATTCCGCCTGTGAAGTCGCGGTATCTGTCAGGAATATCTTTATTATACAATCGCTCACGGAAAAAATAACCTGCATTGGCGGTAAATCTTAAATTGTCCGAAGGTTTGATGACAATTCTGTCCTTAAAATTCCAAGTACTTCCGCCATATACGCTGTTGAAATCATTATCCGTATTATAGGGAACTTCATAGGTATCAATGCTTGTGTGTTGTAAGGAAAAAGTGTTGCTAAATATGCCTTTTCTGAATCCTATATTGGCACCGAGTTTTTTTTCGTTGTGACTGCCGTAACGAGCATTAACTTTTAAAGAAAGATTCTTTTTTGTATTTTCTTTAGTTATGATATTGATCACACCGCCTGCAGCTTGAGAACCGTAAAGTGCGGAAGCGGCTCCTTTTACTATTTCTATACGTTCAACATTATTCATATCCAAACGTTGAAAATCCACATTATCCATTGTTTCACCGGAAAGTCTTTCACCGTCTATCAAAAACAATACGCTTTGTCCGCTGAAGCCGGACAGATTCATATTAACCTGTTGATTCATTGCGTAAGAAAACTCCACACCGGGCAATTCTTGTTGAAGAATATCGGAAACGTTGTTTGCAGCAGTCTTTTCAATGTCTTCACTTGTAATAAGTCGCGTTTGAACAGGGACTTCACTGAGAAGTTTCGGCGTACGGGTTCCGGTAATTACCACTTGATCAAGATCTTTGCTTTCCGTCTTCAATTCAAAATTGATAATGAGCGGATTTTCTTCGCTTCCTACTCTGTATTTTTCGGCTTTTTTCGGTTTATATTCCTCTTGGTGCCACTTACTGATTTTAATGTCTCGTTCATATGTCTTATAGCCTACAAAACTTGCCCGTATTTTGCCCTCATAATCTGATTTTATTCTAAGAATATATTCTCCTTCAGCGTTTGTTGTAGTACCGATATTAGTATTGTCCGATAATACTACTGCAGCTCCTGTCAGTAACTCGCCGTTCTCATCTTTTACTATTCCTTTTATTACTTGTTGTGAAAAGGAATTGAGAGAAAACATGACCGATAACGCATATAGTATGTATTTTTTTATAGTATGCATGTCTAATAAGGGTAAATGAAACTTACGGTTACAAATGCAGTAATACCGCTTGGAGATAAATAGTTGTCGAAATGTAAAGCTGCCTTTGTATTATCTTCAAAACGCAGTATATATACCTTGTCTGAGGGATGATAAGTAGGAGGAGGGTTGGAAATATCCATTCTTAACCAGTTAGATAACACTTTATTGCACATTATGTTTTGATAGCCTATGTAGTAATTGAGCATTCCGTTCCTGTCCGTCATTACCAAAGTGTCAATCCATTCATCTTCCGTATATATTATGTCATCAAAACTCTCGCTTGTAACAGGTAACTGGTCTGTTGATGTAAAAGAAGTTTCAAATGCCCCGCCATTCACCTTTGCTTCGAATCTGTGCAGAGCTATATCCCATGTTTTCGGGTCCGTTTGCTTATTTGTTTTTACAATACTGTCCAAAGTAAATTGCGAACCTTTTACATAATGATAGTGTATTCCGCTTTTCCCGTCCCAATCCTGAGTAAGGCTTTGAGGAATAAATACAGTATCAAAAGTTTTGTTTTTTAAGGAAATGTACAACCATTTGTCGTAATCTGAAACATTGATGTACATAGTTCCTCTATGCGTATTTTCATCGTAAGAGGTGAAACCGTAAATATTCTTATTGTTGTGCTTGTCATCTTCATTGACAGGATCGTCATAAATTCCGCCGAACATGCCTTCACACGAAGAAAAGATCAGTGAAATAAAGCAGATTGTACTGAAAAATGTAATTATTTTTGATTTATAGCGTTTCATAATTGTCCTGTATTCCCCGAACTTAACACAATCTCCATGTGTATTAAGTCTTTATTGCCTGATTTGCGTAGTATTATTTTATCTGCTTTCACGATTTATTATTCATTCGTTTCGGTTTGCAAAAATACTCGAAATATAATTAATTATTGATACTTAAATTTGAGTATTTTGCATTTAATATTATCTCTATTCGCTGTAATTATTATCAGATAACGACGGAGGAAGAATTTATTACCGATTGATATTTAATATTATATAAAAATTTTCTCTAAACTCATATAAATATTGTTTAATTCCTTGTATCCTTATCACACTAATAGTTCTTAATTTATACAGTTTATTGTCGATATGAGCTATTCTGCAAAAATTATTATAACTTTGCAGTGTGAAAAAGTTAA
>JAFUYA010000118.1 GCA_017477025.1 Bacteroidales bacterium
GTTTGTCTGATATTCTCCTGACTCTGTGCGTTGAAGGTATTGTTCATTGATGCAGTCAATGTGTCTATACGCTTGATAACGGATGACAAATCAGTCATCATAGGGTCTATCTTGGAAGTTAGTCCGTCCATCATTCCGCTTTCAATAAAGCCGATCAAAGTATCTTTGTTTGATAGAATCTCTTTACTTGTTCCTGCATCTATTCTCAGGGCTTTTCCTCCTAATAAGCCGTCTGAGAACAATGTCAAATGGGAATCTTTAGGTATCTGCAATTTTTTATCTACTGCAATTTCAACTAAGAAATGTGAGTTGAGTTTGTCCGTAGGCGTTATCTTTTTTACGAAACCTGCTTTCATACCGTTGATGTATATGTAACTGCTTTCGTGCATTCCGCTTACGTTATCGTAAATTACATAATAACTTCTGTTGGAAGAAAAAATATCCGTGCCTTTCAAAAACTTTATTCCCAAAAACAATATTACAATTGTGATAAGTCCTGCCAACACTATTTGAAATTCATTGCGTACTTTCATTTTATTTTTTCAATTATTAGTTCTATGATGGTATTATTCCGTGTAATTGTTATTTTCTTTGCAATCTCTGTGCTTCCACAATAGTGATACGTTTCCCGTTATGGAATGCAACAACGAAAGCATCTGCATATTTTTCTTTAATTTTCTTCTGATATTCCAATGCCTCCTTTTGTGTAGCAAATATACCGGCCGTGTATTTCCACGTTCCGTTGTCCTGATAAGAGAATACGTCCTCCAATCCTGATAATCTGTTATCGTTAGGTGCTATCTTAGAAGGTGATGACATAAATTGAATACGATAAACCACCTCCGAACCTGTTTTTTGTATATTTTGGACGGAGTCATTTGCCCGCATATTATTTTGCATTGAGTTTTGCGTAACGGTATTTGACGTTACTTCTTTTTGAACAGAATCTTCCGACAATTGTTTTGCAGCAAGTTCGGATTGAAGTCTTTCATTTTCTTTGCGAATCCTTTCTTTTTCCTTAACATCGGCAGGTATGAGTTGCTCGATTGACATAACAGGCTCTTGAAGATTATCAACTTTGTTTCTGTATTCGCAGATAGCACGGAATATGCAACTTGCAATAACCCATTGTCCGTATTCGCTGCCGATATATTCTTCTTCTTTAGGGTTACTTATGAATCCGATTTCGGTAAGTACGGCAGGCATGGCTGCTTTCCACAGAACGACAAAGTTAGCCTGATGAACACCGCGGTTTTTGAACGGAACGTTTTTCTGATACTGCGATTGAATCTTGGCAGCAAAATCCAAAGAATTGTTCAAATAAGCATTCTGATACAAAGACATGAGAATGTCGCTTTCAGGAGAATTCATATCGAATCCTTCATAGTTTTGGATTGCATTATTTTCAGTGAGTATTTCGGCATTTTCTTTTTTCGCTACCTCTAAGTTACGATCCGTTTTGCCGAGTCCCATAGCGTAAGTTTCAGTTCCTCCTGCAGCTTTGTTTGTTGCCGAGTTGCAGTGTATGGATAAGAAAAGGTCGGCATTGAGTTTATTTGCGATGGAAGAACGTTTATAAAGATCAATGTCTTGATCAATAACACGGGTGTAATATACTTTTACGCTTTTCAAATTTTCATTGATAAGTTTCCAGAGTTTAATTGCAACTGCCAAAGTTACATCCTTTTCCTTGTATTTACTTCCTATTGCACCGGGTTTATTGCCACCGTGGCCTGCATCAATTACAACTTTATCAAAAATGTTGGAATTTTCTTGTGCAACTACGGAAATGTAACCGATAAGGCTACAGATAAAAACAACAATTAAGGGAAAAAACCGTTTTTCTTTATACATTAAATTATTGCTATTAGTAAAAAAAAACTTAAATTTGCAAATCCGTTGCAAAAATACAATTTTTATTTTTATAATAGTTGATAAACGAACATAAAGTACATAAAAAAATCAAAAGAATAGGTATTTTAATCCTTTTTCTCCTTTGTTTTTCATTGGTAAATGCAAAGTCGTCAAGTTTTTACGAGACGATATTTACGGATATTCTAAAAAGCGGAGATACTCTTTTAACGAAAGATTCGGTGAAAATTATAACGAATGCAAGGAAAATAAAGAAAAGAATAAATTATTCCTCTGCGGATTCCGTTTTATTTGACTTGGACGGTAAGAATATATACTTATTCAATGAAAGTGAGGTAAAACAGGACAAAATTGAATTGTCGGCAGGATTGATTACCATAAATTTTGACTCAAATACGCTGAATGCAACACCTTTCAGAGATACAACAACGGATTCTTTAAGTCAATACCCGATATTCTCCGATCACGGTACATCATATAAAAGTAAGAAACTGACTTATAATACGGATAACGGCAAGGGTATTATAACGGGAATGTTTACTTCACAACAAGAAGGTTATCTGCATGGAGAGAAAATAAAAAAAATAAATGACAGCACTCTGTATGTAAGCGGGGGTACTTTTACTACATGTCCCGATGAAGAAAATCCTCATTTCGGATTTACATTCAATAAAGCTGAAATTGTAACTAATGATAAAATAATAACGGGACCTGTAAACATTCAACTGATGGGCATACCTCTGCCGATAGGATTACCGTTTGCATATTTCCCTTTTACGGATAAACAAAAAAGCGGTTTGTTGATGCCTACATACGGCTACGCCAGCAACAGAGGATATTACTTGAGAAACTTAGGATGGTACTTTGCGTTCAGCGATTATATGGATTTGGCATTGCAAGGTGATATATATACCAATTTATCTTATGCAGTAAATGCAAGAAGTAATTACGTGAAGCGTTATAAATACAAAGGTAATTTTTTGATACGATTTGAAGAGAATCATTCAGGATTGAAAAATACTGATACATGGACTTCCCAACAGGATTTTAAAATACAATGGTCACATACGCAAGATGCAAAGGCTCATCCCTATAAAACTTTTTCGGCTAATGTAAATCTGGTGAGTGCCAAGTACAATCAGAATACGTATTCCTTGACTGATTATTTCAATAATACTACAACGTCCTCCATTGCTTTTAGTACAAGATTCGGTTCCTCGTGGAATTTCAGTATTAATTTGGGAGAGAGTTACAATGTTAATACAAAACAGATTTCTTTGGATTTACCTTCCGCAACATTATCGTCTTCACAGTTCCATCCATTAAAAAGAAAGAAACAAAGAGGCAAAACCAAATGGTATGAAGACATAACGATTTCATATCGAATGAATCTGGTTAATTCTATTGACACATACGATTCTCTACTTTTCAAAAACGATGTATTCAAACGGATGAAAAACGGAATACAGCATTATATACCGATCCAATCTTCGGCAAAAGTGTTGAAATATATAACATGGACCAATTCCGTTAATTACACGGAGCGATGGTATATGTCTTCAACTCATAAAAAATACAATCAACAAACAGGACTTATAGATAAAGATACGACTTTCGGCTTTACGGCGAATAGAGATGCTAATTTTTCCTCATCTTTCAATACGAGAATTTACGGAATGTTCGTTTTTAAAAAAGGATATGTAAAAGCAGTAAGGCATGTTATGAATCCTTCCTTGTCTTTTACCTTTACACCGAATTTTTCTTCGCCGTCGTTGGGTTTTTATGATTATTATTTTGACGCGGCAGGGAATAAGGTTTGGTATTCTAAGACGGAAGACGGTGCTTTCGGCTCTCCTCCGTCCTCACGTAGCGGAGTTGTGAATTTTACTTTGAATAATTCTTTGGAGATGAAGGTAAAATCTTCGTCGGACAGCATAACCGGTACTCAGAAAGTAGTGTTGTTGGAGAATTTAGCAATATCTACAGGCTATGACCTGGCAAAAGATTCCTGTAATTGGCAACCTTTGCGTTTATCTGCCAGAACTACACTATTAAAACGGTTAGTAGTCAATTATTCAGCATCTTTTACGCCCTACGAGTTAAATGAAAATAATCAAATTGTGAATAAATTTTTATACAAAGAGGAAAACAGATTATTTACTCGGCAATCATCTCAATGGAATTTGTCGTTATCATGGCATTTCAATTCCAAAAGTCGTTCGGGCAACAACTCTGAGGAGCGAATTTCCCCGACGGAGATGCAATATTCACCATTTGTCAATAATTTTGAAACATTGCCGGATATTATAGATTTTTCCGTTCCGTGGGATTTGTCTTTGAGTGGCAATTATTCACGTTTGAGTACTTATATTGTAGCAATAGCGGGATATAACACAAATAAAGCGGCCACATTGTCGGCCAACGGCAATATGACAATAACGGATAACTGGAAGATTGGCTTTAGAACCGGTTATGATTTTGTGAATAAGGATTGGACATATACATCCATTGATTTTTACAGGGACTTGCATTGTTGGGAATTAAGATTTAACTGGGTACCGTTCGGATATCGTACGGGCTGGAACTTTACAATCAACGTCAAAGCTTCAATGTTGCAAGACCTTAAGTATGAAAAACGTAACGACTTCCGCAACCGACAGAATTACTATTAATAGATCGGATTCGTATGTTTTGTTTCTATTGTAACAAATAAAGACGGATACTTTCTGATGAGAATAAAAAAAGCAGGCTATGACAATACGTTTAAATGAAGTCATAACCTGTTTTTTATTCGATTATCATTAAGGATTTAATTCAAGGAATTGTCCCAATCTTTATATATTACATCATAGCCTTGTTTGCGAATCATATCTTCCATAACCTTCGGGCTTCGGTCATCATTAATATGGAATTGTTCTAATTCAGTATCAGGGTGAGCATATCCGCCGGGATCAGTGTGAGAACCTGCACTGACTGACGTTACACCCAATGTAATGAAGTGATCTCTCATATTGCGAGTCTCTCTTGTACTCATGCTGATCTCAACATCGTTATCAAATATACGGAATGCCCATAATGCTTGTGCAAACTGCTTTTCGCTCATCAAAAAATTAGGTTGATAGCCGCCTGCTGCGGGACGCATACGAGGGAAAGACAGACTGTATTTGGTTTTCCAATAGTTTTTTGTCATAAATTGCAGATGCATTGCCAGATATACCATTTCTGTACGCCATTCTTCCAAACCGATCAACGCACCCATGCCGACACGGTGCATTCCTGCCTTTGCAATACGTTCGGGAGTGGAAAGGCGGTGGTAATAATTACTTTTCATTCCCTTAGGATGGTATATCTTATAGCGTTGTTCATTATAAGTCTCCTGATAAATATAAACACTGTTGCAACCTGCGGCGGCCATACGTTCATATTCCTCAGTTTTCATAGGATAAACCTCCAAATTGACTGCAGCAAAGTGTTGTTTGCAGAGTTTTATTGCATGTTCAATGTAATCTGCTCCGACCAAACGCGGAAATTCCCCTGTAAGTAACAGAACATTATCATACCCCATACTTTTTATAACTTTGACTTCTTCCAAAATTTCTTCATCAGTCAGAGTTTTGCGGGCAATATCGTTATTGTGGTTAAAGCCGCAATAAATACAATGATTGCTGCACTCATTGGATAAATACATAGGTATATATAATAAGATAACTTTACCGAATCTTTGTCGAGTCAGTTTTCTTGACATGTATGCCATTTGTTCAAGGTATTTTTCGGCAGCAGGAGAGATCAATGCTTTAAAATCTTCCAGACTAAGCACTTGCTTACTTAATGCACGTCTGACATCAGCATCGGTCTTTGTGTAAACGGACTCAGTAACTTCGTCCCATTGCAAATTCTTTATAGTATCATAAAATTCCATTGTATCGTTTTGTTTTTTGACACTGCAAAATTACAATTTTTTACGATATAAATGTTAATTTAGAATAAGAAATACGGCTCTTGGAGCAAGCATCAATTAAGTGTGAAAATGTATATTCTTTATTTATGAAAAAAAAGTCCCTGATTTTGTACAAAAAGTGTGAGAATCTTGCAGTTTTCTTAATGAATTTGTTGAAAATCATACTCATTTTTAATGTAATCATTAACAGTTTGTTATGAATGTCTTTCGTATAAAAATTTTTATTATTTAAATGTTTATGAATTTTAAAACAGATTAGGTAAATAGTGATGTTTTTTTTATTTAAGATTTGATAAAAGAGCAGTGAATTTAAAGAAAAACAGGACGTCTTTTACATCTTGTTTTTATAAAATATGCAGTTATTTGTGCAAATAATATTAAAAAAATAGTGTGATTAAAAGTCTGTTATTTAATATATTATATGAGAGAAACAATTTTTTATTTCATTTTTTCTTCATTTTATTTGGTCAGAATCAAAAATGGTTGTACTTTTGCAAAGTCAAAACAAGCGGGAATAGCTCAGTTGGTAGAGCGCAACCTTGCCAAGGTTGAGGTCGCGGGTCCGAGTCCCGTTTCCCGCTCTTTTTTTTTGCCAAAAAACAAAGGAAAGTTCTTTCTAATAAACAGGCAAATCAAAGTAAAGGGTATGCGAAACAATGTTTTGATGAAGCACTTTAGACAAGGGGTATAAGCGGAAGTAGCTCAGTTGGCAGAGCGCAACCTTCCCAAGGTTGAAGTCGCGAGTTCGAGCCTCGTTTTCCGCTCTTCTTTGAAAGAATAAGTTGCTCTGGTGGTGGAATAGGTAGACACGCGGGACTTAAAATCCCGTGAGCAATGCGCTCTTATGGGTTCAAGTCCCATCCGGAGTACGAAAGGAAGCAGATATTTTTTATCTGTTTCCTTTTTTTGTTTTATACTATAAATGATTATTTACTTCCCTCGTTATCAAGTACGGATGAATTGATACAAAAGCAAACGGGATGCAATGATTTCTTTTATTCAAACATTGCATCCCGTTTTGGGTTATTTTCATCAAAAGGAGAATTACTTATATACTTCCTTTTTATATGCTTTCAGAGTGTTGGAAAGTAAGGAAACAATTGTCATAGGTCCCACGCCGCCGGGTACAGGTGTGATATAAGAACAATGAGGAGCCACTTTCTCATAATCAACATCGCCCGTAACATAATAACCTTTCTCACTGTTATCTTCTATTCTGTGAATACCTACATCAATTACAGTAGCACCTTCCTTAACCATATCTTCAGTAACGAAATGAGGCTTACCGATTGCAGCAATCAATATATCAGCCTGCTTACATATCTCTTTTAAGTTTTGAGTTTTGGAATGGCAAAGAGTAACAGTGCAATCCATACCTTTTCTTGACATCAGAACTGCCATAGGTGTGCCGACAATATCGCTTCTTCCCAAAACTACACAATTTTTCCCGCTTGTTTCTATTCCGTTGCGTTCAATCAACGTTACTATTCCGTAAGGTGTTGCGGGCAGATAAGAAGGCATACTCAAAAGCATACGCCCTGCGTTTGCAGGATGAAAGCCGTCTACATCCTTTTGGGGATCTACGTGAGCAATTACTTTCTTTGTGTCAATATGTTTCGGCAACGGCAATTGTACAATGTAACCATCTACCTCCGAATCGTTATTCAAGAAATCCAATGTCTCTAAAAATTCTTTCTCTGTAATGTTTTCAGGAAACTTGTACAATGAAGAAGTAAATCCAACTTCCTTCGATTGTTTTTCCTTACTCTTAACGTAAGAAAGACTTGCCCCGTCGTTTCCGACAAGTACGGCTACAAGATGAGGAGGTCTCTTACCGCTGTCAAGTAGTTTGGAAACCTCTGCTTTTATTTCATTTTTAATGGTCTGGGCAATTAATTTGCCGTCAATAAGAATGGGTTTCTTCATATATAATATAATATTTGATACGCAAAACTTATAATCAATCCGATGATCTGCGATATTTTGTATCTGATATATCGCATCACAAAAGGAATATTTAACGTCTTGCAAATTTTTTCATATTACGCATTTGTTTCAATTGTTGCATCTTGTTGCCAGAAAGGGAACGCATCATTTTGCGTGTTTGATCAAATTGTTTTATAAGTTTATTTACCTCTTCCAATTTACAACCTGAACCCTTGGCTATACGATTCTTTCTTGAAGCGTCAATAATATCAGGATTTTCTCTTTCCTGCGGAGTCATAGACCCTATTATGGCCTCAATGGATTTAAATGCATCATCTTTAATATCCACATCTTTCAACGCTTTGCCTACACCCGGTATCATGCCTACCAAATCCTTCAAATTACCCATCTTTTTTATTTGCTGGATTTGTGCTAAGAAATCGTTATAATCAAAGGAATTTGTATGAATTTTCTTACTTAATTTTCGTGCCTGCTCTTCATCGTATTGCTGTTCGGCTCTTTCAACCAACGAAACAATATCTCCCATTCCCAAGATACGATTTGCCATACGGTCAGGGTGGAAAACGTCCAGTGCATCAAGTTTTTCGCCTACGGACATGAATTTTATCGGCTTTGTTACTACTCTTCTGATAGTCAAAGCCGCACCTCCGCGTGTATCTCCGTCAAGTTTGGTCAGTACTACGCCGTCATAATTCAATCTGTCGTGAAATGCTTTGGCTGTATTCACAGCATCCTGTCCCGTCATCGAATCTACAACGAATAATGTTTCGGTCGGATTAACCGCTTGCTTAATATTGGCAATCTCGGTCATCATTTCTTCATCAACAGCCAAACGTCCGGCGGTATCTATTATGACAACATTATAGTTTTCAGCCTTTGCTTTGGCAATGGCATTCAAAGAAATTTTGACAGGATCCTTACTTTCATCCTCTCTATATACATCAACCTGGATACTATCGGCAAGAACCTGCAATTGATTGATTGCGGCAGGACGATATACGTCTCCTGCGACCAAAAGTACCTTTTTACTTTTCTTGGACTTCAGATAAAGAGCCAGTTTTCCTGAAAAAGTAGTTTTACCGGAGCCTTGCAGACCGGCAACTAACACGATGGCAGGATTACCTTTTATATTAATTTCTTCGGTTGTGGAACCCATCAAGGTAACAAGTTCATCATGGGCAATTTTTATCATCAATTGTCCCGGCTCTACACTTGTTAAGACGTTCTGCCCCAAAGCTTTCTTTTTAATTTCATCACAAAACTCTTTAGCAATAGGGTAGGAAACGTCGGCATCAATCAACGCCTTTCTTACTTCCTTAATACTCTCGGAGATATTTATCTCCGTTATTTTGCCGTTACCTTTGATGATTTTAAAGGCTCTGTCTAATTTTTCAGATAGATTCTCAAACATTTTCTTCTCTCTTTATATGGCGGACAATACTTTTGTTATCCGAATTTCATGTGCTTTAAATCGGTTGCAAAGTTACAAAAAAAACAATTACAAAACAATAATATTTGTATTTATTTACCGTGTCTGCGTAGTTTAACCGTTTAATGCAGGCGGTAAATGTATTCTGTCGGTAGAAAAAGTACAAAACTCCGTAAGAATTATTCTCCGATGAATATCCAACGAAAAAATTGTAACGGCTGTACGATAATTGCGTATGAATTCTCCTAATCAAGCAGTAAGAATAATATTAGCCTGAAAATTGTCCGTGATTTTGTCAGAAAAGTGTGAGATTTTCGGAGTTTTTTCAGTGATTTTGATGAAAATCACGCACTTTTTTAAAAAATTGATTTACATTGGATTACAATTGCGTATTTATTAGATATTGAACTTAATTTCAATACATTTGATATGGAACAATGCTAATCTATTCCGATTGCGGATTGAAACGTTTCAATGATGATTCAATTTGTTGCTTTGAGAAAAACAGATTTTTAGGCAAATCCTGCAAAAAATCGTTTTCAAAATCATCACGTTCCTCTTCGTTACAAGCAATGATTCCTGACGCTACAAGATTAAATTCGTCATCAATGCAAGCATATTCCAAAGTTCCGCTCTCACCATACAAAAGAGTGTAACCGTCTGATGTTTCCGCCCAACTGATTCTTTCATCTCCACGAATATAAAACGTAAGAGTCTTACCGTTAGGTTGTTTAATTGTTTGAGGATGCGGATCTGCGGGAACACTGTTTGTCAAAATTATGTCTTGCAGACAGTTCATTCGTTTGCTTATATTATTTGCAAAAACATTTACACTATTATGGAGAATAAGCAAAAATATTACAATACCTATTTTTTTCATCACTTCAGATTTTTCTGTATTTCAAGCAAAACTTGTGCCGATTGTTGCAAGTAATTTTTTTAATAACCGTGTGTCTGTTAGTCAATAAAGCGGTTTTCCCAATAAGGGAATACATCCGATAATTCTCCGGAATAATAAAAATCGAAACCGATAACTCCGAAAGTATAGATTTTATCTCCTATTGTTATATGGGAACCTCCGCATTGCGGATTCGGGGACGGATTTGAGGTTGCAAATCCTAAATTGAACAGGGTGAAAAGAATGTCCGGCCTGTTACTGATATCGTACCCTGCTTTTTTCCATTGATTCCTTGTTTGATGAATAATACATCCGGTATATATATAGGAGTAAGTATGATCATGGTAATCAACAAGGCGTTTAATACGAACGGAATCATTTACATATCCGTTGTAATCTAAAATATTCTCATATTTTTTCCCCATATAAAAAGGAGATTGAGGGTCTTTCAGATGATCTTCTGCCATTTTAGCGGTAAAATCTTTAATACCATTTACACCGAAAGAGAATTGGCTTTGAACACTTAATACTTTGACGGGGCCGAGATACTTTTTGAACATCTCTCTCTTGGAATTGAACAAACGTATTTGTTCTCCGACCAAGCAACCGACAATCATACGCGGTTCCACTCCGGTAATTATTGCAGCTTTATTGATTGCAGCAGAATCTTTTTCGATACTTTCTTTCAATGCAATCCATTCGGGTTCGTTCATCCATTCTATGATGTTGTAGTTGTTGTCAAGCACGGAAGCAGTACCGTATATATCCATACCTTGTTTCAAAAGGGTGTGATATTGTTCGTCATTTTGTAAGTACATTTCGCAGGCACGAAGCATTTGAGAGACTTGTCTGTCATTTTTGGAGTTTCTCAATCCGTCAGTTATCAATTTTGCATTGTGGGGATAAAGTCTGCCGAGAGTAAGCAACTTGATATAATTCTGAGTTACGAATCTTGATGTAGAATCTTGTAGTTTTACTGATTTATTATTGCTTACGGCTGCAAGATACCTGTTATTTTTATCAACCAATCCATTATTATTAGTTAAGCCTAATTCATATATCGCCCATGCTCCGAATACTCCGAAACCGAATATTGCAAACCCGTAAACGAGTATTCTCCTTATTATTTTGATTGGTTTTTTGTGGTAAAAAGTTTTTAACTTCATTTCAAAAGTATAATTAATTTTTTTTTGTGTTTCTTTTACATCTGTTTTTGACCGTAGGATGTTCTCTTTCTGATAAATACTGAACAATTGCTTTTTTTGACGAACGAATCTCAAAGAGTCATATCGGGTAGTTCGGAAGAAATTAATTTCTTTTCCCATTCCTCAGGAGATAGTGCTTGTGTTACATCATAATCACCGATACTTTCTCGTCTTAATGAAGAAAGGTATGCACCGCTGTTCAATCTTAAACCGAAATCGCGTGCAATAGAACGAATATAAGTTCCTTTTGAACACTTAATACGAAAATATACTTCGGGAAATTCTATTTTTGTAATTTCAAAGTCATATATATTGACTTTACGCGATTTTATTTCAACATCCTGGTCTCCGCGTGCATAAGAAAATAGTCTTTTCCCGCCGATTTTGACAGCAGAATAAACAGGCGGAATCTGTTCTTGTTCTCCTATGAAAGACTTAGCCGTTTGTCTCACTAAATCTTCTGTGATATGGTCGGTAGGGTAGAAAGTGTCTTCGTCATGTTCCAAGTCAAAACTTACTGTTGTAGCACCCAAATGCAAACTTCCCGTATATACTTTATCAAGAGATTGGAATGATTCGATTTTTTTTGTCCATCGTCCGAGACATACAATCAATAATCCCGTAGCAAGCGGATCTAACGTTCCCGCATGACCTATTTTAAATTTTTTCTCGCCCGTTAATTTGCGTATGGCAATTTTTAATTTTTTGACCACCTGAAAGGATGTCCAGGTGTAGGGTTTATCTATAAGGAAATAACGTCCTTCTTTAATATCTATTTGCATTGTTCTCTTTCTAATCTACTATAGATAAATCAACACCGCACAATAGCAAAACTATTATTACTCCTCCTACGATGATGCGGTAATATCCGAATGCTTTGAATCCGTACTTTGTTAAAAAATTTACAAAGCCTTTGATTGCCAATATTGCAACGACAAAAGCGACAACGCATCCTAAAACGAGTAAAAATATATTGTGAGCGGTAGCCCAAGACTTATCGTCAGCCAAAAATAGTTCCAACAGATCTAACCCTGTTGCTGCCGCCATAGTAGGAACAGCAAGGAAGAAAGAAAATTCAGCTGCCTTTTTGCGTGTTAATTTCTGAGCCATACCGCCTACGATTGTTGCCATACTTCTTGATACTCCCGGTATCATAGCTATACACTGAAAAAGTCCTATGCAAAAAGCTTTTTTTTCAGTTAATTCCGTATTCTCATCTCCGTTATTGAATATTTTGTCACAAAACAGCATAAAAACACCTCCTGCAACTAACATTGCAGCAACCACAGGCACGCTTTCCAAAAAAGTATCGATTATCCCGCTTTTTTTTCCGACAAAACCTATTACTGCTGCAGGAATGAAAGCTATTAACAGTTTCCAATAAAAATCCCACTTGTGGATGATTTTCTGTAAAGCAGTCGCTTTCATTGGAGCAGGAATAGGATTAAGTTTAAAAAAACGTTTTCTGTAAATACAAACAACAGAAAGAATAGCCGCAAATTGTATAATAATTGTGAATGCCTTTACAAATGCATCACTCGTTATACCCATAATTCCTTGTGCCAAAATCATATGTCCTGTGGATGACACGGGAAGAAACTCCGTAAGACCTTCTATTACGGCAATGATTATCGTTTCTAATATACTCATTGTAGGATAAAAATTGTGCTAAATGAAATCTAAAATAAAGCGTTGATACAATTAAAGCAACATAACGACTACAGTTTTATTCCGTTAGGAATCAGTCGTGCATTATCGCATTGTTTATATTTAAATTACTCTTCAGTAGATTGTTTGCCTTTTTTCATTATAGCATACACTTCAACAACCAATCCCAAGATGATAAGAATCGGGGAAATAACCAATCTTCTTGTATTAAACAAGGCATAGTTGAACGTATCAGGGTCTTTACTTCCACCACCTATCAATAAAATATATCCCAAGAATAACAAAACTACTCCTATTGCCATCCAAATATAATTCTCTTTAGTAAAGGCAAATTGAAATTTAGGTTTTGAATTTTTTGTTTTGATTTCCATTTTTTAGTTATATAATTTATAATTCTTTAAATTCATATTACGAATTACCGAGAAATAAGAGAATATCAGAGTCAAAGTTCCACCTAAGACGATAATACCTATTGCAACGACTGCATAGAATGAATAGAAAGGAGAAAAGTCAAATCCATCCATTGAACCGGACAGCCAGATAATTAACAATATTGCAAGTACATCGGCAATTAAACCGCCAAGAAGTCCTAACCACAATCCTTTCAGTAAGAACGGACGGCGTATAAAAGAAGATTTTGCACCAACCAATTGCATTGAGCGAATCAACATTTTTTTTGTGCGGATTGTCAGGTTTATAGTGTGATTTATAAGAGTCATGGATATAATAAGCAGAGCTATAAGGATGATGATAAAAAAAGCACTTGCATTATGATATACGGTATTGATATTATTGATAATATCATCTCTGTAATCAACGGAATCTACAATTTCTTTTGCTTCCAATGTGGTAATAAATGATTTGATTTGCTTGACAGTAAAGTTCTCGGCTTTTAAATTTACTTGGACAGATGCCTGATAAGGATTAAATCCGTCCAAAACTTCTAAATGTCCAGTTCCCATTACTTTATCCATCATTTGGGCAGCATCTTCTTTAGAAATATAGTCAGCTGATTTGATCATCGGATTTTTTCTCAACTCTTTGGTAAGTTCTTTTCCTTGTTCCGAATTTGCATCATCACTCATATATACGGTAAAAGACACTTCTTCTTTTACTTGAGAGGAAAGATTCCATAGGTGAAAGGATACTAAAACCATACTTGCAACCATAAAAAGAACAAGTGCAATACTAAGTATCGTTGAAAAATTGGCGGTCAAAAGACTACGCTTGCTATATTGTTTCTTATTGCCCATATATCTGTGTCTTTTAGTTTTTAAGATTTTGCAAATTTACAAAACAATCGTCAATTTACAATATTTTTGTCAATTATTTGAGTGATTATTATCTCAATCTAACAGGTACTGTGCAGTTATTCTGCTCTTTTGTTCAATAAGTATTTTACGTTCGTGAATTGCTTTATTTATTGCCTCATTTGAATAGTGTCTTATAGTTACAAGTTGCAGTCCTTTGTTGTAACGGACAAAAAATTCTTTCTCCAAATCGTTTATCAAAGAAGGAAGAATATTTAGATTTTCATCAAAGCAAACCGAAAAACTTATTGCTGAATTTTGCATCATATTTACCTTTATTTTATGTTTTGCAAGTAAACGGAAGATTTCGGATAAAACTCTTTCCGTTGCGAAAGACAAATCTTTGGGAACAATGGACAGAAGTATTTGATTATCTTTGAAAATAAAATTAGGAACAATAGGTTTGACATTCTCACTTTCGCAAATTACAGTTCCCTCTTCGGATGGTTGTAAGAAAGATTTTATGAATAGAGGAATTTTTGCATTTTCCAGCGGTTTTATAGTTTTTGGGTGAATGATAGAGGCTCCGTAGTAACTCAATTCAACGGCTTCCGTATATGGCATAGAGAGAATTTTTACCGTTTCGGAAACACGTTTCGGGTCAGCATTCAAAAGACCCGGGACATCTTTCCAAACCGTCATACTTGTTGCGTTTAGACAATGTGATAATACTGCAGCGGAATAATCCGATCCTTCTCTCCCTAATGTTGTTTGTAAGTTTTCTTTAGTCCCGCCTACGAATCCTTGAGTTATTATAAGATCGTATTCATCCAGAAGAGGTATCACTTTTGAATCTATTTCCAGTTGTGTTTGATTCCAATTTATGTTAGCATCTCTGTAGTTATTATCTGTTTTAATTATATGATACGCATGGATCAACTTATTTTTTAATCCTGCTGAATTTAAATAGAAGGAAACAATAGTTGTAGATATTCTTTCTCCGAATGACACAATACTATCATAAAGAAAATTGTAATCGGAAGAAGGAGTGATTTGTATTTTTTGTTTTAATTCCTGAAAAATTTTTTCAATGATATTAATCAATTCTTCAGCCTTATTACTGTCTTTTGTATTGTTAAATAGTTGTTGAATAATGTTTGTGTGGTATGTCTTTAACTCATCAAATTGCTTCTGAAAAAACTTTCTTTCATTAAACCAAAGATTGACTATATTTTCTAATTTGTTTGTAGTCTTCCCCATAGCGGAAATTACTACAACTCTTTTCTTAGTTTCGGCAGAAAGAATTTTCTCTACGTTTTTCACAGCATCGGCACTATTTACACTTGCACCTCCGAATTTTTCTACGTAAATTTTCATATCCGTGATATAATATTGGGATGCAAAAGTAAATCATTTTTTTAGATTTTCTTTTGTTTGCCATTAAAAATAAGAATGTAATTTTTGTGAATTGGCTTCACTATGATAAGTCTGTAGTAGAAGTTGTTCAACATGTGATTAATTAAGATACTTTCCATAGGATATTCAGTAGCGAAATGAAAGATTAACGACGGAATATCGGATAATCATGGAATACTTCTTTCAGAAATAAATAAAAAAATAACTTCAAAAATACTAAAACGGTGTTTTGTTTCGTTATGGAGGTTTAAATAGTGGATGTTTTATGAAATTATCACAATTCAAATATGATTTACCCAAGGAAAGTATAGCACTCTTTCCGTCGAAACAAAGAGATGAATGTCGTTTGATGGTTGTTCATAAAGACGATGGTAACATTGAGCATAAGGTTTTTAAAGATATAATAAATTACTTTGAAGAAGGTGATTTATTTGTGATGAATGATACAAAGGTATTCCCTGCCAGATTAGTAGGAACTAAGGAAAAAACAAATGCCCGTATAGAAGTTTTCCTATTGAGAGAGATTAATGAAAATACTCGTCTTTGGGATATTTTGGTAGAACCGGCCAGAAAGATAAGAATAGGTAATAAACTTTATTTCGGAGAAAATAATGAATTGGTTGCAGAAGTTATAGATAATACAACTTCACGCGGAAGGACTCTACGGTTTCTTTTTGACGGTAGCAATGAAGAGTTTCATAAGGTATTGAAGTCATTAGGGACAACACCTTTACCTACTGATATATTGCAGTACAGAGCTTTGTCAGATGATGATGCAGTCAGGTATCAGACTATATTTGCCACGAATGAAGGAGCAGTTGTCGCTCCTGCTACAGGATTCCATTTCTCAAGAGAGTTATTGAAAAGAATGGAAATAAAGGGTATAGAAAAGACATTTGTAACTTTACATTCAGGATTAGGAAACTTTCGCCCGATTGAAGTGGAGGATTTGACAAAGCATAAAAGTGATAGTGAAGAAATGTTTATAACCGATTCGACAGTAGAAGAAATAAATGCCATAAAGACATCAAAACACAAAATCTGTGCAATAGGAACGACTGTAATGAAAGCATTGGAAACGGCTGCTACAATTGACGGTAAGATTAAACCTTTTGCAGGATGGACAAGTAAGTTTATATTTCCGGAATATGATTTTCAAGTGGCTGATGCTATGGTTTGTCAGTTTAACAGACCATTGTCTCCAATGTTGATAATGGCTTGTGCTTTTGGCGGATATGAACTTATCATGCATGCTTATCAAGAGGCAATAAAAGAAGGATATAAGTTTCTAACTTACGGCGACGCAATGCTGATCGTATAATCTTTTTGGTAAGGAATTTATATTATGGATAAATATGTTGTCATATTGGCGTGCGGGAAAGGCTCCAGAATGGGAACAGAAATACCGAAACAATATTTGCTATTAGACAATAAGCCTGTCATTTTTCATACAATAGAAAGAATAAGTCAATTTGATAAAAACTATAAGATAATAGTTGTAATAAATAAAGAGCATGCAGACTTGTTTAGCGATTTAAGTAAAAAATATGCCCTTTCAGTTCCTTTTCTTTTGGTCTTCGGTGGTGATGAACGCTATTTTTCAGTAAAAAATGCTCTTGATGTTATAACCAATATAAATTCTTTAGTTGCGATTCATGACGGAGTCAGACCATTTGCCGACAAGGAAATGTTTAGCAGATGTTTTAATGAAGCAGAACGTTATGGAAATGCCGTTTGTGCAATGAAAGCAACCGATAGTATAAGAAAAGGAACCGAAAATTTGAATACGGCTTTAAAAAGGGATGAGATTTTCTTTGTACAAACACCGCAAACTTTCCGTACTGAAAACATAAAGAAGGCTTATTTGCAA
>JAFUYA010000119.1 GCA_017477025.1 Bacteroidales bacterium
GAGTAATGGAAGATATTTTTACTGCAAAACCTTTTATGTTGCCTTCCGAATAACCGTAAGCCGACAATGAATCCGCCGACAACAAGTATTGCTCTTTAATATTCTTTGTCTTTGCATTCAATGGAGAAGGTGAAGGATTACTCGTAGTTACCAAAGCCGAGTCCTTTCCGATAGCCCCTGCATATTGTTTTTGCAATAATGTTTCAACATAGTATGTTTTATCTTCATATAAAACAGGAGTTTCATATTGACTGCCTCTTGCAAGTTCTTCCTGCGAATCAATTGCATCATACCATATTACTACATAATCACTATTCGCAGTCAATAAAGCTTGCGTCCCGTAATCAGCAGTAACATCAGCAGCAACCGGAGGTAACGGTGTATGTGCCGACAAAATATAGAAATATGCCGTGTCATTGTTATGAACAACATCATCATCTCTGGAAGTATATACCTTGATAACAATATTTCTGTCATTATTATTCGCCGTCAAATCCAATTTGGAAGCGAAAGTAAATTCAGCAGATTCAAATTGTTTCAATGTATTAGTATATTCAGCAGTGAAAGAATCGATTTGTACTCCGTTGTCATAAATAAGGCATACAACAGGAATGGATTCCAAATCCTTCAAACCAGTATTCGTAAGATTAATCTTGATTTCGCTTTCGGATAAACCGCACGCATAGAAAGGATTATTTGCATTGTAAGGAAGTGATGAAACGGTATCTAAATAAACAACCGATACACCCGGATCATAATTAGGCACGTCAGTAATATGAATGTTGTACGGAGTCAAATGTCCCAAACATAAGTTCTCGGTTGAGTCCGTAAGGTCTTCATTGTACCTGCCTATTGACATGGTATTGAATTCATCAGCTGCAATCCAACCTAAAGAAGTGGTACTCTTAACGTCATTTCTGATTATTCCTGCACTTGCAGCTACAATAGCTACAGGCTCATCCGTACTCTGCCAAACAGTAGCGGGTACATTCATAGAATTCGCAAATGCAGCTCCGTTTACAGTCAAAGCATCTATATATTTACCCGATGCATTCACTACGGCAAAACCTCCTTTTGCCGTAGTGGCTACTTTAAACTTGGTAGCATCTACGGAAATGGCAACATCATCGCCTACCGTTACACTGTTGGATGCAACCAAAACAACAGCCGAATTAGCTTTAAGCACATAACCGTTAGGGAAAGTATAGGTTGCATAAGATTTTGTTATGTTACTACCTGAATAATATACAAACTGATATCCTGACATATCCACATCCAAACTTCCGCAGTTGGATATTTCATACGCATTATTTGCAGTAACATAATTAGGAATATTAGGTGTTAAACCGACTTTTGAAGCATCCTTAGAATACTGTATCTCCGTTATTCTGATTACAGGAGTCTCCTCTCGTCTTGCAAAATAGATTGTGCTATCGGAATATAACAAATCTGTTTGGAAAGAATGTCCTTTATGAAAATAATCCGTTGACGCAGGAGTATAGAACCAATACACACTATCGTTAGGACATAACGAAGTAACATCTATTTGAACCGAATTACCGTATTTCACATCTATATTTTGATCTGCCAATGCAGGTAATCTGTAATAAGAAATAATATTTGCCGATGCGGTATCATTGCTTTTAACGGTGTCAATATCCAATACGGAAAAGGCTTTTAAATCAAAAGACATGTTTCCGCTCAAAGCAGAAAAATCATAGGTCTGCGGAAATTCAAAATGATAAACTTCATCCGGCTTGACTTCATTAGGAAAAGTAGCCACAACGGAAACATTGCCATTAACGGAATAATTAAACTTTACAGTATTAGCAGGAATGGTATTAGATGAAACATTCTTGAATTCAACAAAAATCTTTTCATAAGAAAGATCGCATTCAGCATACGTATTTGCAGATGTCATATCGTAATCAGCAAGACCTGTTGCCAATACATATATATTGTTTGGTGGAGGATTAAACTCTCTGTTTCCTATACAAGGTCTTTTTTCTGTTGCTTTCGGTCTGTCGCTGTCAAAATAGTCGTCTTCTACTCCATTAACCCAATCTCCACTTTCACATAATGTAATATTTGTGGAGTATAAATTATTCCAACTTTGGAAAAACGGATCTTCTTCATAAAAAGCATTAGTCTCTCCAGTTTGTGTTTTCCATGTTTCGATATTGGTATTCGTTGCTCCGTTGTAAGAGAACAAAGGAATATTGTTAATCGTAGGTTTCTTGTAATACATATTACGAGATAACGCAAAATCGTTATTAACGGATCTTAAAGCAACCGCATAACCGTAACCTTCACTTACCAAGATATTATTCTTTACAATATTGCCAGAAGATTCCGAAGCAGAACCCAAATTAAATCCGTAAGTTTTCTTGGAAGAAAGTTTCATACTTCTAGTATAAACATTGTTATATACAACGTAATTATTCTTTCCTGACTGAACATATAATCCGTAAGCGTTATAATTAACGGCATTAGTATTAATGTTATCCAATGAAAACATATTATTGGCTACCATTGAATTATTTACGGACGAGAATGAAACGGCACTCAAAGACAACAACTCAAACTTATTCTTAGTTACCATAGCATTCTCCGTATTACTCAATAATACGGAATAATACACACTCGTCAGATTTTCATAATAAGAATCTTCTTGCGAAGTCGTGAATATATTCTTGGTAATATTAATATCTTTTGCAAAATTGATATTTACAGCGTTCTCTACCATATTCTGTTTTGAATCGGATATAATGTTGAAAACAGAATTACTAATATTTATATTCTTAACAGGCGATGAGGAAGACAATCCTTCTCCCTTAACAACGTAACGTGCAGGCAAATCAAAAGTACAATTATTAATTGAAATGTCGGATGCCTTACCTATATTAACTGCCGATGCTATTCTATCATAATACTTGGCAGTATGTTGATAGGAAAGAAAACGACATGAATCAAATTTGATATGTGATGAATTATCGTTCATCTTTATTATATCAAACTGATTAACATTCAATTCAAATAATGAAGGATTTACCGAAAAAGCAATATTTTTAAAACTAAAATATTTAATATCTGATAAATCAAATATATAAGGTAAATTTGCTTTTGGTTCAAAAACAACTTCATGCAACAAGTCCTCATTGCTGAATGTTATCGTATTTGACTCACTTAATCCTTGAATACACGAAGGAAAATCTATATTATCCAAATAAACGGTATCGGAATTATTTGAGTTTATCCTAAAATTACAAGCACCACCAACACCGGAATTTATCAACATGATAAATGCATCTTCAAAACTTTTGAAAGTACGACCGGATGCTATACCTGCTATGGTTCCTCCTACTGCATAATTACCACTCATACTGCCGTCTGTAACAAATAATTTGAATACGGCAGTATCGTTTGCATAATTCCAATCTATTGTGGTATTATCTGCCATTTCAGTCCATATTTTTAATTCATGAACACCGGCAGAAGGTAAGAATTTAGTAGTAGCAGTGAAAACAACGGCAGTATCCTGCGGAATTTTATCTGCCGACAACGGTTTCATCGTTCCTGTCCATAAAGACGAGTCCAACGTTAGAATGTCATCATCGGTCATCCACTTAACTTTTACCTTAGTAATCGGTGTTGTTCCGTCATTACGCAACATAACTTTCAATGTTGCCGCTACCCCTTTCTGACAAACATAAGTTTGTCTTAAATTTCCTTGACAATCTTTTGCCGGATTAGGCAACAATAACGTATCCTTCCTTATACCTGCATCAGTACTGAAATAACACTCGTTAATAAAATTAAAACGTATGTTCGGTTTTGAAGAAATAAGGAATTTACTGTCCGTATTAAAGTTACCTGAACAAGCAACAATGGACGTAGTTGCATCCTGCAATAACCTACGAGTTTGATATTGCTTATCACTTCCTGATGAATAAGACTGAACTTTGGTTGCTCCTCCTACTTTTGTTCCGTCAAAACAAGTTTTTATTATAATATCGGATTGCCCGTCCCAAACAAATACGGAATTATTATCAAAAGGAATATACTGCCATCCCAAATCAGGCACAATAAATTCGACTTGGTTTACAACATTTACCAAATCGCTGTATTGAGAATTATCGTCCTCATCAAATTTATAATCACTGCTGATTGAACCTATATAAATTTTAAAATTCTGCAGAGTCGGTACATTAGAAGGTCTTGTTTTAATATTCAAATAAAAGCCGCCTATAATACCTGCAGAATACCCTGCATCCCACAACTCTTGTGCGGAATATCTGATTTGATTTGATACTTTTGCGTAGTCCGTTGCAAAAATCAAAGACTCCGATCCCGTAGCATTTTGCTTAACGGGTTCATCTCCCGTATATGGTCTGACGTACTTAAACTCATAAAAATTACCTGTATAAGGATAATTTGTCTTATTTCCGTTTGCATCCGTTATAACTGCCTTCCAATATACCGTAGAATCAATTCCCATATACGGTATTTGTGCAGAGTAGTTACCTGTAGCAGTCTTTTGTAATTTCACATAAGTTAAGGCAGGATTATGAGGAGTATAATATGCAACATACAATGAATCTTCCGTAGTAGTTAATCCGCCGTCCGCATCGGAAATTTTAAACTCTATGTTCGCATCATTACAATAAGGATAATTCTTCATGTTCGGACAAGTAACAATCTGTTCCAATCTCGGCAGAATACCGTCACTTGCAGGAGCTGTATATATTTTAAAATCATCTATTAACCATCCGTAACCGTTGTCATTTCCTGTAGGCATCTGAAATCTTATACTGAAAGTTACATTATCTCCTAACTTGGATGTCAAATAATAAACTTCATGCTGCCACATTAACTGATTAATGGATGTAACCTTTGTAATATCTTTTCCCGGATAATAAGTACCGTCGTTGAACGTTGCACCTGTAGCACCGTTAATACCAGGCCTGTATTTATTATCATAAACATTGGAACCACTCAATGACATAGGAGTCGGATTTCCGTCCACAACCAACTGTACTCTAACATTACACTTCGTCATCGGAATATGATTAAATTCCAATCTAACGCTTTGCCCTGCTCCAACTGTTATTTGCGGAGATTGCAAATATTCAACACCACTGGCATGTTTAACTCTGACAAACTTTTTCCCGTTAATAGCTATTGTTTCATTCTCTTCAACGGAAACATTGTTTGAAGAAAACGTCCAACCTGCAGGCAAACCGTCTTCAAAGTTTTCCGATGTGTGCAACACAACTTGAGACTGTGCCGCCATTATAAAGAATAAACACATCGCAATAAAAATTGACTGTCTTTTCATTTTATCCTAATTGTTATTATTATCATTTTGTTTACTCAAAATTCCGAATAACGGATACACTACTTTTCAAACTACAAATTTATATATTTTTTTTCAATAAAACAGAAAAAAAGCAATTTAATAATAAATTAATTTTTCAAAAGTATATATTTTACCCTGTCATTTTATCCACAATGATAAGTAATACCAGTTATATTGCACCTAAGATATTAAAAGATAAATAAATAAATAAGAATAATATTCGTAAACAAAAAGAAAAAAATATAAAAATAGTCTTATATCCAATTTTTTCTTATCTTTGCATCGAAAATTAAAACGGAAACAGTAATGAAAAAATTTTTTTTCTTTTTAACTTTGTGTTTGACATGCATGACTCTTTTAAATGCACAGGAATTGTCAGAAAGTATCGAGATTGTAGAATCATCGGTAAAAGATGGAGTATATTATAATTTTACAATATCGGGTGACGGATACTTGTCCTATAATTGGGGAAAGGATGACGACAATAGTACAGTGATAAGTATTGATTTATCAGGAGTAACTATATCAAAAGATTTCACTGCAGATAAGAATAAATTATGGATAAATTGCATAGACGGCAATTCCTGCATAAATGAACAAGGCAGAATAGGTGCTATGGACGGTATGTATTTCAATTATAACAGGACTTATATACCGGCAAACAATGAAGAAGATTTGAATGCTATGTTCCGACACATGTCATATTTGATAAGATACTCAACAGGACAATAGTATAGTTTCTAAAAATATACGACGGGCGATTAGTAGCATTGGTACTAAATCGTACCTTATTATAAAAAGAATTGCCGTTTAATTCAGATTAAACGGCAATTCTTTTTATAAATGCATCTTATCCATTAATAATTCGTAGCTTCTCTTTCGAAGTATGCCTGAGGATGGTCGCAGCAAGGACATTTTTCCGGAGCCTTCTGCCCTTTAAAACGGAACCCGCAATTACGACAAATCCAACATTGCTCTTCTTCGCTCCAAAATACATCTTCTTTTTCTACACGGTCAAGAAGTTTTTGGTATCTTTCTTCGTGACGCTTTTCAACTGCAGCAATCAAACGGAATTTCTTAGCTATCTCAGGAAAACCTTCCTCATCTGCAATTTTTGCAGCGTTAGGATAACCATCGGTCCATTCTTCATTTTCTCCTGCCACTGCTGCTTTTAAATTTTCCTTAGTATTACCGATAACTCCTGCAGGAAATGTTGCCGTTATTTCTACTGCTCCGCCTTCTAACATACGGAATAACAATTTAGCATGTTGTTCTTCCTGTAATGCAGTTTCCGTAAATACGGCTGCAATCTGTTCATAGCCTTCTTTTTTAGCCTGTTTTGCAAAAAAAGTATAACGATTTTTTGCTTGACTCTCACCTGCAAAGAACGTTAATATGTTCTTCTCCGTTCTTGTTCCTTTTAAACTCATTGCATTCAATAATTTATTAAGTTAATAACTATATACTGAAATGCAAAGTTACAATTATTTTCAACTTTTGCAAAATTAAATATTAAAAACTTAAAATTAGATTAAATAAAATTATTACTCCGAAAAGTTAAAGCATTATTTTGTAAAAAAAGTGCGTGATTTTGGTAGAAATCATTAAAAAAACATACAAAATCTTAATGATTTTCATCAAAATCACGCACTTTTTTATCTGCTTAATAATCAAATGTCTGCCAAAGAAAATAAATCGGTCAAAGAAAATATTACTCTACTATAAGTTTTTTCGTAACATTGCCGCTTTTGATGTAATAAACTCCGCTTTTCCAATCCTTTACATCAACAATTGCAATACCGTTTTCATTTTTAATTTCTTTAAGAATTTGTCCAAAAGAATTCAATATGATGATTGCACCATTACTCTTTATAGTTACAAGCCCTTTCTTTGTCGGATTAGGATATACGGATAAAACTTCATCTGTGTCAATCTCGTCTAATGATGCTCCTCTCAACGTTGTAAATATTCGTTCATTACCTGCAATAGTATCCGAACCGAGAACAGCAATTGCACGGTAAACATATTTTGTATTTTGCGTAAGATTAATTATTTTATAGGAATAATTGTCTTTACCGTCTATAAACACGTTTTCAAACAAATTTTCATCTATTTTTTTGTATTGAAATCCCAATAGCAATGCTGTATCCACATTGACCTCAAAGGTTGCGTTAAGTATTGCAGAATTGTCAGTTATATTGGCAGCTTCGTTCGTAGTTACCGCAATATTAATTCCATCTTGCCACTGCAAAACAGGAAAACCATCATTGATTTTTATTGTAAAATCCGTTTTGAATACAGGTACTGACAATGAATTATTCAATAGCTCAACAAAATCTCCGCTTTTCATTTCATTATCCGTCTTGCCTTCACCTGCTTTGAGAGAAGATTTTTTGGAAACCACAAGTCCTATGGCTTTAGTTTGTCCTGTTGTAGTGGTAGAAAAATAGAAATTGTAGGTCAATACATCATTTGCTCCTCCGATAATTGCCCCTATTGCAGTTTCTCCCAATCCTATAACGGGTGCTGCTACATAAGAGTTTCTCACTACTCCCCTATTGCTGTAACCTAATAAACCTCCGATGTAATTATTTCCCTGAACCTGACAAGTATTGTAGCAAGATGTAATTATAGAATTATCACCCGAGGTTTGATAACCGACAAATCCTCCTGAATAACTTGCAGCATAGAGATAACCGCCATTAACATAACTGCTGCTAATCTTTGTATTATCCGCATAACCAACCATTCCACCGGTATATTTCTTGGAAATAACATTAATGTTTTTCAATCCTAAATTTTTTATTTCAGCATCCTTCGTATATCCGAACAATCCTTGACAAGAATCCGCCAATTGCTCTATGTTAATATTGTATATAAGATGATTGTTGCCGTCAAATGTTCCGCTGAACGGGTGTGCAAAGAAAATATTATCGGAATATTTTCCTATTGCAATGATATTATTTGTCAATGTGCTATCCAGATAAATATCATTCATCAGTTGATATTCTGCTTTATTATATTGTTCATTGCCGCTGTTTATCAAATCTGCCAAAAGGAGTAACTCTTCTGCGGTAGATATGTTATATATATCGTCTTCTGTGTCAAATGCCAACGTTATAAATGTTTTTATTTCCGATTCAAACCATTGATTATTTGCAATACAAAATGCCTGGTAACTATATTCTTTATTGCATTCTAAATCATTCAGTGCTGTTGCAAATTCACTATTGGTATTCTGTGCAAATACAGTATCCGTATTTACAATAAATCCTGTTTTAGTTATATTATCCGATATAATAGCCGACATAATCTTTGCATTCAATGTTGCAGATGCCTTTTTTACATCAGTTACATTTGTTTGTATTTGTACTACTTCTGCCTTCAATGTTATAATACTGTCACAACCTAAATAGGAAAGCAATGTGTCAGTATATATTCCTGTTTTGCTTATATTTCGTCCGCAAAACTCTATTGCAGAACCGTTATTAATAAGAGTATCCATTGCAGTATATACAACGGGATTAACTTTCAAGTCCAAAGTAACTATACTATCACAACCGTTGATTGTTTTCAACTCTTGCGTGTATATTCCTACTTTAACTTCATTGAAGTTGTTTTCTGTGTATGTTGCATTATTGCAAATTATTGCCGTAATTGTTGTGTCATATGTCGGATTAACATATAGATTAATTGTAATAAGACTATCACAACTATACGATGTCCGAATTGTATCATAATACGTCCCACTTGTAGTATGCCCTTTATAAGATTCTCCTTGACAAATTACTTTATATTCTTCTCTTTCATACATATCTATTGATACTATATTTGTAGCATCTTGCCAATAAGAAGAACTTTTATATTTATCCTTTGCTTCACAAGGAACTAAAATAGGATAATTTCTATAATAAGAAGCCTTATAGTCGTCTGATATCATTGGTGGTGTATTTGCTAGTATTTTTATATATGAAGGAGGACATCTATAATCATTATGCATATTTGGTAACGATTCTATTTTAGTTATTGTATTGGGAAAAGTAATTCCCAAATGAGAGAGACAACCTCCGAATTCATTATCATAGTATCCTCTCCAGTAAACATTTTCTATATTATAGTTTTTGGGAAAAGCATTTTCTCCTATGACTTTACAATTGTTATATATTACTACATCTCCTCTTTTAGCTCCCGGAGACCATACTAACGTATCTCCATTTTAGTATATAATAAATCATCGTGAGATGAATAACACATGTTATCTTCCACAACATTTACTGCAGAAAAAACAAAAAACTGCTCGGAATTATTTAAAGGTCCTGTGTCCGTAACCTCAAATAATCCCGAACGGTTCTGCGAGTTGTATAGAAACTCTAAAATATTTTTACCACAATTTCAAACGTTCTGATGGGGCTATGTACATCTTATCGCCAGGTTTCACATCAAAAGCATCATACCACATATCTATATGAGGTAAAGCTCCGTTAACTCTCCATCTTCCCAAAGAATGAGGGTCGGATTTGGTTTGAGAACGAATTGCCTGCTCTGTTATGTTACTTGCCCATACACCTGCATAAGCCAAGAAGAAACGTTGATCTGGAGTTAAGCCGTCTATAACAGGTAATGTATTAGTTTTTGTAGCATTTTTGTAAGCATACCATGCAACTTGCAAACCGCCGTGATCTGCTAAGTTTTCTCCCAATGTCAATTGGCCGTTTGCGTTCAAATCAGGCAATACTTTTATCTTTGAGAAGAATGAAGCATATTGCTGACCTTTAACTTTAAAGTTATCTACATCGGATTTAACCCACCAATCAGACATATTACCGTCTTTATCATAATGAGCACCTTGATCATCAAAGCCGTGAGTCATTTCATGTCCGATAACAACGCCTATTGCTCCGTAGTTGAAAGCATCATCTGCAGTAGGATCAAAGAAAGGATACTGAAGAATACCTGCAGGGAAGCAAATCTCGTTTGTAGTAGGGTTATAATAAGCATTAACAGTCTGAGGGTACATCTGCCAGTCCTCTATATCCACCGGTTTACCGACTCTTTTATCTAAATTATGCTTTGCCCAGAAACGACCGCACTCTTTAATATTTTCATAATAAGATTTGCTCGGATCAATATTCAATTTACTCATATCCGTCCATGTATCAGGGTAACCGATTTTAACATAGAAAGTCATAAGTTTCTCCAAAGCAGCTATTTTTGTTTCAGGAGTCATCCAATCCTGAGCTTTAATTCTCTCGGCTAACGCAATTTGAAGATTTTTAACCAATTTCTCCATACGTTTTTTGGAAGATTCAGGGAAATATCTCTCTGCATACATTTTTCCCAATGCTTCACCCATCTGTCTTTCAACTTGAGAAGTGCATCTTCTCCAACGCGGTTGCATTTCTTTACTTCCACTCAAAGTTTTTCCGAAAAAATCAAAATTAGCTTCGGCAACTTCATCGGAAAGTAAGGAAGCAGCGGAAGTAATTACGTCCCATTGCAAATAAGCTTTGTATTCTTCAGGTTTAAGTGAAGCAATAACCTGATCGGCTCCCTTTACAAATGAAGGTTGTCCGACAATCATTGTCTGAAAATACTTATCATTTACACCTTGTGCGTTCATACGCTTGGTAAGTTTAACATTAGGATAATTTCTTTCAAATTCAGCCAACGTCATTTTGTTATAATTGGCCTCAACATCCCTAAGTTCGGTCTGTGATAAGGAAACTTTTGCCAAAGCAGTCTCCACTTTCATCACATATTCCATTTTCTTTTTGGCAATCTTTTCTTTGAAACCGAAAAGTTTGAACATACGAACGATGTGTTTCTTATAAGCTTCACGTATTTCAGTTGTAGGACCGTCATTATCCAGATAGTATTCTTTTTGGCCCAAAGTTGTTCCGCCTTGATAAATATTAAGGATATTGTTCTTGGAATCTTTTTCATCAGCATTGAATCCCATGTACATAAATTCCTGATTACCCCACTCTGCTTGCTTCAATTCCCAATTAAACAAGTCTGCATTGGTCTTACAAGCCTCAAGTTCATTGATTGTAGGCATAACGGGAGCAACTCCTTCGTTATTACGGCGAACAGAATCCATAGCCATCCTGTATAAATCGGAAAGTTTTCTCTCCATTGTACCTTTAGCATATGATTTACTCATAAGGTCTTTCAGAATAGCATTCAGACGCTCGCTGTTATCCTTAGCAAGTTGATCAAATGAGCCGAAACGCGAATAAGCAGCAGGTAAAGGATTGTTTTGCATCCAACCGCCGCACGCATATTGATAAAAATCTTCGGCAGGTTTAACACTTTGATCAAGATTTCTCAATTCAATACCCGATTTCAATTGTCCCTGAGCCGAAACTCCCATAGCCATGGAGGCAAAGAACAATACGGGTACAAGTTTTGTCATTTTCATTGTTTCTATTTTTCTTTTTTTATTAATAATTGATATATATTTTCGCTATTGTCAATATCAACAGAATCAAAATGAAAAGATTTGAGTACAAAGGGCGTTTAATAGCAAAGAAAAACACAGTAAAGATGAATGCCAACGAAGGAGCAAAAATCAAACTCATAGCGGGAGAAGTCATTGTATAAAGAAAAGGTAACAAACTGAATGCAAAAAGTATGATTATCGTTGAAGCACGTTTTCTTACGGAAAGTTTCTGATCGTTTTTGTAACTCAAACTATAAAACAATGCAGGAAGAATCAATACCAACAGATATGCCATATACACTATCTGAATAGGCTGATTCATAAACGCAAATTCCGGCAACAAAAAGAAATGCTCCGGAAAGAAAGTAAGTATCGTATCAATCCGATTGTCCAAATAGTATATTACGGTCAAAACAACATAGGGTGCAATCATACCTAACAGACTTACTATCAAAGGACGCCATTTGTATATCTTAAAATTCAACAATCCTATCCAAATCCAAAACATCAATAATATGTAAGGGACATAAAATAACGATGCTATGCCCACTAAAAATGATGTTAAAAATATCTGATCAAGACCTTCACTTTTATTATAACATTGTAAAAAAGACAATATTGCCAGAATAACGAACCAATTAGCACACAGGATGCTGCTTAATGTCATTATGCGATAGTCACAACTGAAAAGCAACATATAAATAAAGGCTGGAAAATATGAATTCTTCTTTGTTATTTCGTAATATGTCAATATATAATTAAGAAGAAAAGCCTGCCCTACCACAAATAAAAAAGCCGTTATGGTGTTCATAACACTCTGCTCGGGGAATATATATTCCAAAACTTCGTACAACGGCATATCCAACCTGCCTGCCGAGATAATTTGGGGAGATGTAATAAATGCCGGTATCCAAAGCAACAACGGTAACAGAATCAGCAATATCAGTTGCAGAAAATAATTCTTTTTGAATATAGAAACTATCATCACTTTTTGTTTTTTAATTTACGTTGCTCACTTGTACGCAAAAATCAAAAAAAAGATACATTTGTTTATACATTTCCGTACAAATTTTTACACCGACTTACATTTTCGGGTCGCAAAGTTAGGAAAAAATTTTGAAATGTGTAATAGTATTTTTGAAATCATTAAGAACACTTTTGTTTCAGACGGTTTGAAAGTATGTTTTAGACCGTCTGAAAATTATTTTGAACCGTCTGAAATACACTTTTAGACAGTCTTAACTAATTTTTAAACACTCTTTACAAAAATATTCTTAATAATTACAAAACTAATGTTAATGATTTCAAAAATAATATGTAACTTTGCAAAAATTATGTGCGATTATATCCGCATAACTTATTATAAACAAGTAAAATATACTAACATAAAAACATAGAATAAAATGATTATCAAAACCAAACATTTATTGATTCTGATGATAGGTCTTATCTCAGGATATTCTGCTGCAGCACAAATCACTCAAAGTGAATTAAAACAGCAGAAAAGTATGCTTGAACAAAAAATTCAAAAAATGTCCGAAGATGAAATCCGTGACTATTATCACAAAATGCATACACAGAAACCTGCAAGGTTGGATTTCTCGAAGATAAAAAAAGAGTACATCGCGGAAAATCCGATAAACAAGTCGAAAAATTTCAAAGCGGAGGAATTACCTTCAGATATGATATTCCCGATTGAAAGTGATGAAGTACAGGCTGTACTGATTGAGTGGCCGCATTTCGGAGAAATCAACTATAACGGCCAAACCTATCAGGTGGAACAAACATTTGAGGGCTACTATATGAATCAGGACTATTTCGGCAATGTAGAATTCATTCCTTGTATTACTGCTCCTGACGTTTCTCTTTCAAGCCCTTACGCAAAAGTGCATGCAGAGTTGGCAGATGCTATACAAAAACATACTCAGGTATGGATTGTTGTATTCAATGCCGATGATACGACTTCAGTTAAGTCCTTTATGGAGAAAAGAGGCACTCCTTTGGTTAATTATCGCTTTTTTACTTACCCGGGTAACTCATTTTGGGCAAGAGATTGGGGTCCTGTAGCATTCTATTACGGAGATAACGACTCCATTGCATTTGCAGACTTCGAATATTACGGAGGACGTCCTTTGGATGACGCTTTACCTGTAAAAATTGCGTCCGAACTCGGCTGGAAATGCTTTACCAACACAATTGAATACGAAGGAGGAAACATTCTTGTAGATGGTTTGGGTTCTCTTTTCACTACTTCTGCCGTATATTCAACAAACAAAGACTCTTACGGTTTGGCATGGATTGATACAACAGGAGAAAATATCAAAGGAGGTTATTACAGTAAAGAGCCGTTAAGTGAAGCTGCTGTCAGAGATTCAATAAAAAGAATCATGAATCTTAACAACATAACCGTAGTTCCTGCTTTGACGTACGACGGTGGTACAGGTCATATTGATTTGTATGCGGATATGTGGGAAGAAACAGGATTCGTTGCTGCTAAATATCCTTCCGCTCTTTCTTCATGGGCAGATACTAAAAGATTGGAGAACAATATTGATACATTTACTTCTCGGACAAATTATTTCGGCAATAAATATGATGCAACAAGAGTACCTTTGCCTGCAAAAGATAACGGAAGTTGGTATTCCAACGGAAGAGATTACAACAATTACACACGTTGTTGGGCTAATCATATTTTTGTAAACGATGCTATCATTCAACCTGTTTTCTATGATACAACTTTAGCGGCAAGCAGACAAGGAGATGTGGAAGGTAACAAAAAAGCCCTTGAAGTTTTGAAACAATGTTATCCCGGATATACGTTTGAAGAAATTGATGTCAGAAGTTATGACGGTTCCGGCGGTGCAATTCATTGTATAACAAAACAAATTCCTGCTGAAAACCCTGTCAGAATATATCATCAGCCTGCTCGTTGGTTCAACACTTCAAATAACGGTAACAAATATAATGTAGAGGTTCTTTCTCAAAATCAAAGCGGAATTGACAATGTAAAAATATTCTACAAAACCGTAAAAGAGAACTCATTTAATGAATTAGTACTAACCTACAGTGGAGATAATCTTTTCAAAGGAGAGATTATTCTTGATGAAAACGTTCTTATTGATACGCTGCAGTACTATATTTCATCAACTTCCAATAACGGCAAAACAATAAACAAACCGATGACTGCACATAACGGCGGTTTCTATGTAATGCCTTACGGTAAAGATGTCAATACCTATAATAATGATTTTGCTTATGACGATGAAGACAACGTCGGATTATATACTTCAGACACAAAAGAAATGGAATCTATATCCGAAATATATCCTAATCCTGCAATAAATGAGGCATCGGTTACTCTGAATAACACTTCCGATCTGTATTACAGAATAATAAATTTGAAAGGACAGGTTGTAACTTACGGAAAAATCAATAAGAACATCGGTTCATTCAAATTCCAAACAAAAGATATGAAAGCAGGAAACTATTGGATTATATTCACGGACGGAAATATTTCAACAAGTAGAAAACTTGTCATAGCAAAATAAGAAAAACCATTCTTTTTATACAATATTTAAACAAAAGCGGATACATAAAACTGATATCCGCTTTTATTTTTTACGTTTTATAATCATTAATTCAAATAGTTTTTGTACTTTTGCAACGTAATTAAAATATACTTGAGATATGAAATTCGGAGTTGTAACTTTTCCGGGGTCAAATTGCGACCATGATATGTACTATGTACTAAAACATATAGAGAAACAGGAAGTTGTTAATTTGTGGCATAAAGAAAGTGATTTGCAAAATTGTGATATGATTGTCCTTCCCGGAGGATTCTCTTACGGAGATTATCTTCGCAGCGGTGCCATAGCAAAATTGTCGCCTATTATGAATTCCGTGATAGATTTTGCAAAAAAAGGCGGACTTGTTTTGGGTGTTTGCAACGGTTTTCAAATTCTTTGCGAAAGCGGATTATTGGAAGGAACGTTGCTTCACAACAATAACCAAAAGTTTATTTGTCATAATCAATTTATTGCTCCTCAAACTAACAGTACTATCTTTACAAAAGACGTTGAAAAAGGAAAAGCGTTGAACATTCCGATTGCTCACGGAGAAGGAAGGTATTTTGCATACGAAGATACCTTGAAAAAATTGAATGACAACGAACAAATCCTATTCAGATACTGCAATGAAAAAGGAGAAATCTTACCGGAATGCAATCCTAACGGAAGTGTTGAAAACATTGCCGGAATTACGAACAAAGGAAAGAATGTTTTCGGTATGATGCCCCATCCTGAGCGTTGTGCCGATACGGAATTAGGAAATACTGACGGAAAATCGCTGTTTGATTCTCTGATAAAGAATTTTGTAAAATAAGATAACCGATTGTCATATCGGATATTAAACTATAATATTGAGATGACAAGACTTGTAAGTCTTAAAAGACTTGAAAGACTTGTCATCTTTCGTATATAAAGATTATATCGGAATAATAATAGTTAATTATGCTTCAACCATATTTAAATAAAGCCGTTTCGGAATGCGGAGTTGATGAAGCAGGAAGAGGTTGTTTGGCAGGAAGTGTTTTTGCTGCCGCAGTAATCTTACCGAATAGTGAAAGTTTTCTTTTGAATACAGAGAATAACGACGAAATCGGAAAATTGATTTCTTTACTCAACGATTCAAAACAACTATCCGACAAACAAAGAAGATTGCTCCGTCCCATAATCGAAAAATATGCCGTTGCTTTTTCCGTAGCAGAAGTAAGCAATGAAGAAATTGACAGAATAAACATTCTTGAAGCTTCAATTCTTGCAATGAATCGTGCTATAAAAGCATTGAAAACAAAACCGGAGTTTCTTTTAATTGACGGGAATCGTTTCCATACCGACACAAATATCCCTTTCAAAACAATAATCAAAGGAGATGCCTCCTATATGTCAATTGCAGCAGCCTCCGTTTTAGCAAAAACATACAGGGATGATGCAATGATCAAATTATCATCCCTATATACTCAATACAACTGGCAAAAAAACAAAGGTTATCCTACAAAAGACCACAGAAATGCTATAAAACGATTCGGGGTTACTCCGTTTCACCGCCTGTCGTTTAATCTTTTAGGCGAACCTTCGCTATTTGACTAATCAATACTTACGGTTACAACACCCTGGTAAAGAATCACACTTAACAAAATCGAATATTTCGCTTCCTACTTAATGAAATACTCTATTGTTGAAACTACTCTTAACTTCACTTTCAAAGGATTATCCGTAGGTATTATTTCAAATTGACCCTGATGTGCGGATTTAATACCGCTTATTTTAGATTTGGAAGATTGAGCAAACTCATCGGCTGACTTCTTCGCATTAGTAATACTCTCTTTTATCATCTCAGGTTTGATATCGTTAAGTTTTGTAAAAGAATACGTATTGCGGTTGCTCTCATCATAATAATAATCTTGTTTAATTAAGTTGATTCCCTCCTTAAACAATTCAAACTGATTCATTTCAACATCTCTGACGTTAGAAACTTTATTGCTGATCAGAGTTATTTTAACAGTAGCGTAATATCTGTATGTAATATATTGCTCACTACCGTATTCTTGATTCTTTTTATCTTTGATAACAGGCACACCTATCGAAATTTCCTGCTCGGTCAAACCTTTCGATTTCACAAAATCCTTAATCTTTCCGTTGTTATGTTCTATTTCGGTAAGGACCTGATTCATTTCGTTACCTCCTACTGCATAACTAATGCTCAAATTGGCATTATCAACATCCACAATACGTTCCGATAATCCCTTTACCGTTACTGCTCTTTCTTTATCTGCAAAGGATTTCAACCCTTTAAAAATAAAAAAGCCTAAAATAACAATTGCCACTGCCATCACCACCGATGACAAACTTAAATTGATCTTTTTCATAATTCTTTTAATTTATTTCTATTTTAAACACTATCTTTTTATAGTATTAACTGCTTCTTTAGTCCAATTAGCAAGAAACTCAACAACCTTTTTTTCGCTGTATCCCTTATCTTCTTCCAAATAGGCGGAATTTTGCGTATGTATTCTGTCGCCGTTTTCATCCAATATAACAAAAACAGGAAAACCGAAACGAGTAGGATTACCTAACATTTTCATCGCTTCAGGGTTTTTGTTGTTCTTTGACCAATTTACGTGAATATACACGAAATTCTTGTCTATAATCTGCTTAACGGGTTGGTTGGTTCTTGCAAACTCCGCAAACTTCAGACACCACGGACACCAATTACCTCCTACCTGAGCCAAAACATATTTGTTTTCCGATTTGGCTTGCAATACTGCGTCTTTGATTTGCTTGACTGCATCCAAATTTTCATCATACGGCTTAATTTGTGCAAACGAACACAATCCGAAACATAATGCCGTTAAAAATAATGCTAACTTTTTCATATCTTTTAATTGTCAAAACTTATGCCATAACGATAAAAAGCTCTGATATATTGCATATCAAAAGCAATTATTGTGCAATCTCATAATCTGTTTTTCCGTATAAAACATTAATTAAAAACAAGTTTGAATCATTGTTTATCAAATTGAAAAAAAAGCGCGTGATTTATGACAAAATCATTAAGAAAACTGCAAAAATCTCCCTATTTTCAGACAAAATCAGGGACAAAATTTTAAGAAACATTATTCTATACGAAACAATCTCATTATTTGCTACTTATAAACATATCAAGATACAGCAATATTTATGAAATAAAAAGTATTTCTTCCAAATGAAACTTCTATTCGTTATGATAAGGTTCTCCTTTTATAATTGTAAAAGCACGATACAGTTGTTCGGTGAAGAGCAATCTTATCATTTGATGAGAAAACGTCATCTTGCTGACGGAAAGTTTTTCCTTAAACTTTTCTTTTACCGTATCGGAAAAGCCGTATGCCCCTCCTATGACGAAAACTAAGTTTTTAATACCGCAATTCATCTGTTTCTGCAAATAATCCGCAAACTCCGTACTTCTGTATTCCTTTCCGTGTTCGTCCAAAAGTACAATGACAGACGAGTGCTGATTGTTCAGTTGATTTTTTTCTAAAAAGGAGAGAATATTTTCACACTCTGCGTCTTTTAATTGAGAAGAGGTGAGGTTCTTCGCATTTTTTACGTCTGCAATCACTTCAACGGAGAAATTGACATAGTGTTTCAAACGGTTAAAGTACTCCTCCGTACCGTCAAACACAAAACCTTTGACCGTTTTTCCGACCACTACGAGTTTTATATTCATTGTTTTATTTTTTCAACAGAGTTCTCAGACTTTTATAAATGTTATTGTAATACTTTGTTATATATATGTACGGCGTTCTAATGCCAGAAAATTGCATAAAATACTCTTCTACGCCTTTGAGCATCGACCCTTCAGTATCATATTGTTTTATTCCCATATTGTGAGCAAATGTCATAGAGAGGTATTGAGCATAAATGCCCGCATTATTTTGCAGATAGGATTGATCATTGGCACCTATCAGAGCATAACATGCTTTATTGTCCCAGATGACAAACAGATGAGAATTGACATTGCCTTGTTTGTCTTTTACAACAAACATTTGACCTTGATTGTTTTGCAGAGAATTTTCGACTACCGATTGATATAATTCAAAAGAATACGGAACAGGTTTGTTTTGTTTGGCGTATATTTGGTGCAAAATGCCGTATAATTGTCGTAAATCGTAGTTTTCTGTTTCGCAAACAAGGGAATCAAAACATTTTCTGAGTTTTTTTCTCAGTGTTTTGCTGAAATTTTCAAAGCAAGTGTCCATATCCGCTATGTTAATGCGGTATGTGTACCTTAATTCTGCAGAAAAACCGTGCTGAACGAACGGTGTAGCACAAAAAAACTCAGGTTTAAATGTATAGAAGCAAGCATCTAATTTCATTTTATCAATACTTGTTGCAAAGCATTCGCAGATATCGTTCTCCAATTTGTATTTTGTATGTAACTTTTCGTCCGTTTCAGACTCGTAAATAATACCGCAATAGGGCGTAAAGGCTGGTGGTCGTATTGATGTTATGCCGTATTTTTTGTATACGTGAATTGGCATGTACGCTTCGTTGTTTGCTCCGTCGCATGCTTTCAATACGTCCCACATTTCGTTGCAAACGGTGTCTAGCCACCACGGTTGAAAGAATACATATATATCTTTGTTATCGCAAAATTTTTCTTTGTACTTGTCTTTGGTCGTCATCAGACTGCTATTTTTTCAATGTAAGAATAAAGTCGGATAAGATATTCATATAATTAATATATGCTTCGTAAGGAGTATTATAATGGTTGAAGTATTTATGAACGTCTCCGTCGGAAAACCATTTGGTACACATGTAATAAAAATTGTCACTGGTTTGAAGATGTCTCCAAACGGAAATCAAATCTTCATTTTCCGTTGCTTTAACCTTTTGTTCTAAAGCATATACTCGGTCGAAAGCATCGTCTTGTAAATCATTACCCAACCAAGCTGACAAATCTCTTTCCTCATCTGCCCAAGAAACGGGATATTCACTTGAAATATTTGCCTTCGGTGAGTATGTGGATATAACTTCACTCGGAGTTAAGAAATTAATATCGCCTTTCTTGAAAATTTCTTCAGGCAATGCGTTCAAAAAATCAAAAATCCCTGTTTCTTTCCATTGATGCTCTCCGAAAGTTTCATAATCCATGAACAGATTAATACACTCCGTGTCTTGCAACTCATGAACCCAAGAGGCAAATTTATCAGCCGTCAAAGGCCATTCACTCCACGATTGCTGAGAAAACCTGAATGCAATATCATCACTTAATCTGAAGTTTTTCATCAGCAATCTCAACCCGTTTTTGTCTTTATGTTCATAAACAAAGTTCGGACTTCGCCAACCCAATACCTGCTTTGCTCCTTCCATCAATTGTGCTTTAAATCCCAATTTATGAACCGCTCTGCCTATTGTGTCAGAATAAATCAATTCAGTATTACGAAATACACGCGGAGTTACTCCGAACTCTTTTTTCATCAGATCCGAATGCATTTTTACCTGCTCGGAGAACTCATTTTCGCTCTTTAATGCCGCCAATGAGTGCATAAATGTTTCTCCCAACAATTCCACACAACCTGTATCCACTAATCGACGGAAAGAATCCATAACTTCAGGTGTGTATCTTTGAAATTGCTCTATTGCCGTACCTGTTATTGAATACGCAATACGCACCTGACCTTGATATTTTTTGATTAAATTCAAAAAAGTCTCGTTAGCAGGTAAATAACATTTATCTGCAATACGACGACATAACCAAGCATTCTGTACATCATCATAATAATTGTGCTGATGTCCGATTTCAAAGAACTTATAAGGTCTAAGACGGAACGGTTGATGCACTTGAAAATAGAAACATATTGATTTCATAAGCTGCTAAGTTTATTATTTTTATTTATTTTCTCATTCTTTAATCCTCAATAATCGTATTAGAAAACAATCCTCTGAAAAATGCAGTATAATTTTACTGAAACACTCCTGTAAAATGAGATTTTACTTTCACGATTAATCGAGTTGATTGTTCAAATTTTATTAACAGGTTCTAATTCAAAACACTTGAATAGATTTCTTTAATATCCCCTGCTGCCTTGTCCCAGTTTATCTTCTTAATCTCTGTTGCTCCGTTTTTTACTATCATATTACTCAAAGCTGAATAATGTGTCAGTCCGTAGATTGCATTTGCCATTGCATCTATGTCCCAAAAATCAACCTTTAAAGCGTAAGATACAATTTCCGCAACACCGCTTTGCTTACTTATTATGGTAGGAACGCCCTCCCTCATCGCTTCCAAAGGTGATATTCCGAAAGGTTCGCTCACCGACGGCATAACATAAACATCGCTCATCTTAAACATTCTGTTTACATCGCCTCCTTTCAAAAATCCCGTAAAGAAAAAGTTCTCCGATATGCGTTTTTTCGCAACCAATGCAACCATACGGTTCAACATATCGCCGCTTCCCGCCAGCACAAAGACTATATTTTTGTCCATCTTTAACACTTTATCGGCAACTTCTATGAAATAATCCGGACCTTTTTGGAAAGTAACACGCCCGAGAAAGGTAACGATTTTTTTATTAAAAGCATTGTTTATCCTGTGCGGCAAAATATCCTTATAATCTATACCGTTATAAACGGTAACCGTCTTTTCTACAGGTTGATGATATTTGTTTATTACCGTTCGTCTTGTAAGATTGCTTACAGTTATGATCTTATCGGCAGAATTCATACCCATTTTTTCTATTTCATAAACTTGAGTATTCACATTTTCTCCGCTACGGTCGTATTCCGTTGCATGAACATGAATAACCAACGGTTTGCCCGTCAATTGCTTTGCAACGATTCCCGCTTTATAAGTAAGCCAATCATGACAATGGATAACATCAAAATTTTGTGTCTTTGCAATCTGTCCGGCCACTAAAGCATATTTATCAACTTCCTCCATAAGGTTCTGATTGTAACCTCCGGTAAAATCAAATCGTCGGTATGCCTTCCGCTCTTCCGCTCTTATACTCTCCTGTTCGGACTCCGTTTCTGCAAAACGCTTATTTACGATATTGTAATAATCTTCCTGTCCTACATATGGCACAAGCGAAGAATTGACTTCTATAAACGACAGATTAAAATTTTTATTAACAGTACGGAATTTATCATTTATCGTTCTAATATCCGAAAATGTCATATCCGTTTCATTAGCCCCTATTATATCCGAGCCGTTTTGTGCAATACCTTCATACTTTTTAGGCACAACAAAAGCAATCTGTACTCCTTGTTTAATCAGTGCCTCAGTCATTGCGTAACATGCAGTTCCCAATCCGCCCGAAATTTGTGGCGGAAACTCCCAACCGAACATCAAAACCCTCATTTGCTACCTCCTTCTTTATTATCATCTGTCTGATATTTATCTATAAGATACTTGATTCGCATAACCTCAGCGACACTCCATGCCTGAGAAATACTTCCTCCTGCCTTAAACGGCGGATCTGCATCATAAACCTCCGCAATACTACCTACACAGTAATCAGTCAAAATATCTTCAAACCCTTTATACAATTCCTCTACATGACTTAACCCGACGGCACCGTAGACTCTCAAATAAGCCTCGCAATACGCCCCCAAAAGCCACGGCCATACGGTACCGTTGTGGTAAGCACGGTCTCTCTGTGCCTGATTACCGTAATAATGCCCGTGATATTTAACATCTTTAGGCGATAATGTACAAAGTCCTCTCGGAGTTAAAAGCTCACTTTTTACTTTTTCAACAATCAACTGACGAATCTTCAAAGCCAAAGGAGAATAAGGCAAGGCTGCAACAAAAATCATGTTCGGACGTACGGAAAAATCCTTTTCGTTGTTATAAACACAATCCGCAAGATAGCCTCTTTCCTTATCCCAAAACGTTTCTTTAAATGCAGACGGAAAACTCTTTGCAAAATCATCCCAATGCGTAGAAAAAGCATCGTCACAATTCTCTTCCGCCAATTCTTTTGTGAACATAACGGCATTATACCACAAAGCATTGATCTCAACGGCATATCCTTTTCTCTGTGTTACGGGATTACCGTCTATAACAGCGTCCATCCAAGTAAGAGCCTTACCGTCCTGTCCCTGAAAAAGCAAATAATTAGAGTCCATTCTTATATTTGATACGCCTTCTTCAAAAGTTGAGATAATAGATTTCATTGTCTTTGAGTATTTTCGCCAAATCTTTTTTCTGTCATCGGTAAATTCCGCATATTGTTGCAAACAACGGAAAAACCAAAGCGGAGCATCTGCCGAGTTGTAGGCTGCCTGCGAAGAGTATCCTATGTTAGGGAACAATCCGTCTTTGAAATCTTTCATCATCGTGTCAATTACTTTCAACATAAGCGACATATCGTCCAACGCATAGCAAAGTCCTGGCAGTGAAATGAATGTATCTCTTCCCCATCTTCCGAACCACGGAAATCCTGCCACAACATCAATATCCGTTCCTTTACGACAGAAAAACATTCTCGCAGCCCGCTTCAATACATCTTCCATTGTATTGATAGGAAAGCGATTTGAAGCCTCTCTTTTGAAATCTCTTGACAACAAAAACGGATTTCCCTCCTCTATTCCGCAAGCCAAATAAACACTTTCCCCGTAAGAAAGTTCCACAGTGAAAGTTCCCGGCATAAATAAGTCTTCTAAATAGTCGTAACCACGTTCTTTTTCTTTTGAATATTCAAAATTGTAGTACCAATCAGGCTTATGCTCATAATGAACTTTCTTGGAAAACTGCAAATACAAAGGAGTATAGTCGTGATATAATTGATAAGCGACTCCGTTTTCCACTTCCGTAAAAGAAGTGTCAGCATAATCGTTACGTTTTGAAAGTTTGTGAACCTGTCTGAATGCCAAAAGCGGATTAAGTTTCAAAACGACTGACGGATGCATATTGTCTGATTCTTTCTTTGAAACAGATGTACGTCTTTTTCCAACCTTGGAGTCTTCATCTGCGGTTTCGTATGTGTATTTTATCAACAACCTGTCCCTTCTTTCCTGAATCTGCATTTGCTTTGTCAAAACAATATCCCCGATACGGTAAGTAGTAACAGGAAGGTCCTTCAAAGAGTAAGATTCCAAGTACTTATGACCCTTCGGATAGAAAACGCCGTCTTTGTACTGGTGAATCGCAAGATGAAATTCCTCATTGCCTGCCTGAATACTCTCGTCTAGATACGAAAGTAAGACATGATTCTCATTATCTATTTTTTGTTGAGGAGCAATAAACAAACCGTGATACTTTCTTGTATTACAGCCTGCCAAAGACGTGCAGGCGTAAGCGTTAGACATATTGGCACGCAGAATTTCACGCTGCAAAGAAAACTCCAAATTCAAAAGATCATCTTTTTTAAACAATATTTCTCTCATTTCTTACTTTTTATTATTTCAAATGCATAATTCTTAACCTCAACGACGGAAAAAATCCTGCAAATGAAAGATATTAGAACAAAAACAATCAAGGATATCACAACTTTGTAATACCATAACAAATCCGTTTTACTTATCAATACGGCAGACAATCCTATCAATATGATAAATAATATTATTTTCAGACAATACTTCAATGAAAACCTTATGTTAAATATTTTCATTGCTATAATTGCTTGTAACAATGCCGTAACCGTTTGTGCCGTCAATGCGGAGTAAGCACTTCCCAATGCTTTGTAATGCGGTATCAAAATCAAATTAATAACTATGTTGATAATCATACCGCATAAAGCCACAACGTTCAATTTTTTCAAACTTCCGTTGGCTGTCAGCAAAGTGCCGAATATATACGTCATACTTATAGGAATAAAACAAAAACTCAACACCCTGTATACTTGAGTACTCTCCTCAATGTGCTTGTTGTAAAGCAGTATCATCAATTCGTTTGCATACACTACACTTACGGCAACAAAACTTACTCCTGCCAAAAGTAACAATTGAAAAGAGATTTTAATAATTGCCCCGACGTCAAGTTTTTCTTTTATCATCTTTGCAAACAAAGGTAACAGGATAACGGAAAACAGATAAGCAATCATATTGACACTATCCACCAAACGAAATCCCGAAGCATAGATCCCCGATTGTACCTTTCCGTCCGTTAAAATTCTCTCTATCATTACGGTATCCATACGATTATAGAAGGACATCAGAAGCGTCAAAAGAGCATACGGAAAACCGAATTTCAGAATTTTTATCATAAACTTAACATCCCAAACCGGTTTTATTAGTCCTGTTTTGGTCAAACAAATAATGAGTGCCGTAAGACATGAAATACCCATACTCAATACTTGAACATAAACGAAATATTCAATTTTCATTCCGTTTTTCAACAACGGTGTCCAAAGCAAAACAGAACAGAAAATGACGGTCAGGGACTTATCCAACACACTTAGAAAACTATCGGTTTTAAATAGTAGCAAAGCAGAAACATTGCTTCGTAAATACGTCAAAATAGAAGTCAATATCTGAAAAACGCATAACCAACGTAAAAGGAAAAATGAAAAACCGTCATATCCCGTAAAAGTTGCCGCAACAAAAAGAATAAACGCATAAACGAATGCAAGAATAAGTTTCAAGGGTACTATCTTTGCGAAATATTTCTTGAGCAATACCGAATTTTGTGCTATAGTCCTGTTATTGAATTGCGTAATACCCAAATCCAGTATTATGTTGAATAAATAAGTAAAATTAAGTAACGCATAATAAATACCGTAATCGGAAGCAGGTAATGCATTTTGCACTCCCCTGTCTATACCTAAGATCCAGAATGACTTGATAAGAATGTTCAAAGTCAGAAGAAAAATCAGATTTGTAACAAAGAATTTCTTCATAGTACGATATCAGCATTGACAACTGCAAAAATATAATTTATTTTTCTTAAAACAAAGTTTTTAAATGATTATTTTTTGAAAAACAATCAGTCAATTAGGTTTTGTATTCATAAGAATTTGAAAAAAGAAATGAATATATTTTTGTAATCACATTGTTTATTTTTGAAAAGTGTGAAAAAATTTTTGAAATCAGTGATAATTCTCTTGTTTCAGACCGTCCAAAAAAAATTTTGAACCGTCCAAAAGTATATTTCAGACCGTCCAAAAGTACATTTCGGACGGTCTTGACAAAAATGTTTCCACACTTTTCAAAAGTTTTCTTAATGATTTCAAAACTCTCTGCATTGTTTTCAAAAACTACTTCACATATCACAAAAATAAATTGTCTTACAATTAAACACAAATCGTAACAATTCCGCAAAAAATCATAACACGATACAATAAATCCTACTCTCTCCTTAAATGAAATTCAGTGCTTATTTACCTCGAATGCAACTTCATTTGTCGATACAATAACAAATCTTTATTTTGTAATAAACTTATGCATAAAAACACAAATAAACTCCTCAAGAATATCGGTTTTATTCCGATGATTTTAGTATATATGAGAAATTTTTAGTAATTTTGTAAGTTGTAAATCAAAAAACGGAATTGTTTTGATAATAGGAGTAAATACACGGTTATTGTTAAAAGGCAGACTTGAGGGAATCGGTTATTTCACTCAACAGACTCTTATGCGTATGACTCGCAATCACCCTGAAGATACGTTTATTTTCTTCTTTGATCGTAAATATGACAAAAGTTTTATCTTTTCCGACAATGTAATTCCCGTAATTGTTCCGTGTCCTGCCAGACATCCTATATTGTGGAAATTATATTTCGATTATCTCCTGCCGTTTTATTGCAAAAAATACAAAATCGACGTCTTTTTCTCGCCTGAAAATTACATTCCGAAATTGAAAAACACACCTGTCATCTGCACAATTCACGACATTAACTTTTTTCATAACGATAAATACATAGGAAACAACGCTCACCAACGATATTTCATGCGATACTTCCCTGCAAATGCACACAAAGCCTCGAAAATAATCACTGTCAGCAGATACAGCAAAAAGGATATTGAAGAAAACTTCGGTATTGACTCAAGCAAGATAGAAATTGTCTATAATGCCGCTAACAGCGTATATAAACCGCAAAGCAAAGAAATAAAATTGAGGACTAAAATGCAATATACTCAAGGCAAAGACTATTTTTATTTTGTAGGTGCTATACACAAGCGGAAGAATTTGGTAAATATTTTCCTTGCTTTTGATGAATTTAAGCGTAAAAGCGAAAATGAAGTACAACTTGTTATAATAGGTGCAAAAAAATGGTGGCAAGGCGATATTGAAGATACGTACAACAACATGCAATTCAAAAAAGACGTAATCTTTACGGGACGATTGGAAGCCAAAGATGTGGCAATGATTGCCTCATCTTCCGTTGCTTTGGTATTTCCTTCTCTGTTTGAAGGATTCGGAATACCTGTTGTTGAAGCTTTTTGTGCAAATACCGCCGTAATTACTTCAAATACGACAGCATTGCCTGAAGTTGCCGGAGATGCTGCTTTGATTGTAAATCCTTACAGCGTAAGCGAAATAGCCGATGCCATGAAAGAGATTTATGAAAATCCGGAATTACGGCAACAACTGACTGAAAAAGGACAACAAAGACAAAAATTGTTTTCATGGGATAACTCTTCAGAAAAATTATGGAAAATAATACACAGCCTGTAACTGATAATAAAATGCCTGATTGCAAGGAAAATCAAACATTTTCGGAAAACGCCGAAAAGAATATCGTCAAAGATAATTTGAGATTATTGAATGACAGCCTTTTTTGTGAAGTTTTGGAAGTTTTTGAAAAAACACATTTCATAACTACCGATTCCCGAAAAATAAACGGCAACGGTATTTTTGTAGCCTTAAAAGGCGATTTCTACGATGCAAATACTTTTGCAAAAAGTGCAATAGATAACGGAGCGGATCTTGTCATCATTGACAAGCCTGAATATTTTATCAACGAAAAAACACTACTGATAGAGGACTCTTTACTATTTTTGCAGAAATTCGCCAATTACTACCGAAAAACCTTTGATATTCCCGTTATAGCAATAAGCGGAACTAACGGGAAAACAACAACTAAAGAATTGATGTATGAAGTTCTTTCGACAAAATTCGTAACGCAGGCAACACAAGGGAATTTGAATAATCAAATAGGAGTCCCGCTGACAATTCTTTCATGGAAAAGAAACATTGAAATTGCCGTTGTCGAAATGGGAGCCTCGCATATAGGAGACATTGATGAACTCTGTCGGATTGCCGAGCCTAGTATCGGACTTCTTACCAATATTGGGACGGCTCACATTGAAGGTTTCGGCTCTTTTGAGGGAGTTGTCAGAACAAAAACGGAACTGTACCGCTACATAGAGGCACATAACGGCAAAGTTTTCGTCAATACGGATGACGAAAATCTGCAAAAACATGCTCCTGATAACAAAATAACCTATTCTTTGCTGACACAAGCCGATGTAAGTGCGGTAAAAACCGACCTCAAACAACCGTTTGCAGCCATAGAATTACAAAAAACTACGATACATTCCCATTTGGTCGGCTCTTATAATTGTTATAACATGTTGGCTGCTGCAACCGTCGGATTATTCTTTTCAATTGATATAAAACAAATCAAACAAGCCTTGGAAAAATACGAACCGCAAAACAATCGTTCCCAAGTAAAAAAAACACAAAAGAATACTTTAATCCTTGACTGCTATAATGCCAACCCTTCTTCCTGCCGTTATGCTCTGGAAGCCTTTAATGAGATTTCTGCTAAGGACAAACGCATATTTATCGGGGAAATGCGGGAACTTGGAGAGGTTAGTCAAGCCGAACATAAAGCAATTGCAGAAATTATTCTGTCAATGAACCTGACTCAAGCCGTATTTGTCGGCAATGAATATAAATCTTATGCATTTGTCCCTAAATGTTTTTGGTTTGAAACAAGTGAAGAAGCCAGAAACTTCTTTCAAACACAAAATATTAAGAATAGTCTGATACTTATCAAAGGCTCGCGTGCCACAAAAATGGAAATTCTGCAAGATGTTTTATAGAGTTTTGGGATTAATGTCGGGAACTTCCCTGGACGGATTGGATATTGCTTTTTGTACTTTTGAATATGACGATGATAAAAAGGATCGTGGTCTTACGGAGTGCAATAATGATTCCGTTTGCAATAAAATAAATAATTACACGTCACTGAATCTCGAACAAAATATAAAATATAGAATAGAAAAAGCAACTACTATACCTTACGATAAGGAATTGAAGGACAAAATTACAGCATGTGAAAATTGCAGCGGAGAATACTTGGCAGAGTTTTCTGCGTATTTAGGACATTTTTTCGGAAAAGAAGCAAAAAAATTTCTTACCGAGAACAACCTTGCTGTAGATTTCATTGCATCTCACGGTCAAACCGTTTTTCATCAGCCTGATAAACTTTTCACTCTGCAAATAGGCGACATCAATTCCATTGCTGCCGAAAGCGAATGTACTGTTATAGGAGATTTTCGCTCACTTGACGTAGCTCTCGGAGGACAAGGAGCTCCGCTTGTCCCTGTCGGAGATAAAATACTGTTTAAACAATATCCGTATTGCTTGAATATCGGAGGTTTTTCCAACATTTCTTTTGATGAGGGCAAGAAACGTACGGCTTATGATATATGCCCTGCAAATATTGTACTTAATCACCTGTGCCGTTTCATTAATCTTCCTTATGACGACGGGGGAAAAATAGCCGAACACTCTGAAATAAATGAAGATCTGTTAAGAGATTTAAATGACATTCCTTATTATGTTAATAAGGAACGGCAATCTTTGGGTAAAGAATGGGTCGAGAAGTTTGTATTCCCGATTTTAAACTCCTATTCAATAAGTTACCAAAGCAAGATTGCAACTTACACGGAACATATTGCTACTGAAATCGCCGAACACATAAACGGAGATTGTCTTGTTACGGGAGGTGGAGCCTACAATACTTTCCTTATCAACAGAATCGGAAAACAAACAAATTACAAAATAATTATTCCGGATAATTTGACAATTCAGTATAAGGAAGCCTTAATTTTTGCTTTTCTCGGCTTAAGACGCCTGCGTAACGAGATAAATTGTCTGAGAAGTGTTACGGGAGCAAAGAAAGATTCATGTAGCGGAGCAGTCGTTTATTATAAATAATGTGAATAAATCCGACGTTAGAAATAGTATAAGTAAGTGCATATTGTGATATTTTAAACAACAATTCTTTAAGTCATAGTTTTATGGAAGACAAGTTAATATTAGATATGATAAAGAGCCGAAAAACAAGAGAAAAAGGCTTCAGAGAACTTGTCCGTATGACAAAACAGAATCTTTATTGGCAAATTCGTCGTATGGTTTCTTCACACGAAGACGCTGACGACATACTTCAAGAAGTATATATCAAAGTTTTCCGTAACATTTCTTCATTCAAAGGTAACTCTTCTTTATCTACATGGATCTATCGCATTGCTTACAACGAAACCGTTAATTTTTTGAAAAGTAAATCAAAACAAAACAGCATTAATGACATATCTCTGGAAGATATAGCCGAAAAAAAATCCAACGGAGTATCATTTTTTGACACCGAAAATATAAATAATTTGATAAAAAAAGCAATTCTTACTTTACCTGAAAGACAGCGGGAAGTTTTTGTTTTAAGATACTATAACAACGTGCCTTTCAAAGAGATGGAAAAGCAAATGCACATTACTGAAAGCGCCCTTAAAACGTCTTATCACATAGCTGAAAA